>JBEEHO010000254.1:0-3389 GCA_041167425.1 Verrucomicrobiota bacterium
AAACCTGAAATTAAGCCGCTGCGCAATGAGGAGCGGCTGAAGCTCCTGCGGGCCATAGCAACGGCTCGAAGCACGCGGGATTCACTCCTCCCCCTTCCTCAAGCGAGCATCGATGCCATTGCATCACGTCATGGAAAAACAGAAAGTTGGCTTCGCAAGCATCTGACGCTCGCCTTCCTGGATCCCAAGCTCGTAGAAGCTGCCGTCGACGGGATGTTGCCTCGCGGCTATGGGCTGTCACGGTTCCTAAACTTGCCGTCCAGCTGGGATGATCAGTGGCGCGTACTCGGGTTGCGTAATCCGCGCGATCACGTTCCCGCCGAACGCCAAAACTAGTACAGCCTCGCGCCGGCTGCCGCCCGGGAAGGTCCCCTATCGACCCCTGGCGCGTATCCCTCCGACAGCGAGTCGTGGACACATCGGAGCACATCACGGGTCCACGTCAGACCAGATGGCACAGTGAAAGGTGCACCCAACCGCCTCCGACTTTTGGAAATTTTTTAGGCCACGGAGACAGAAAGGAAAACCCGGCCAAATGGGCAAAGGGAGACGCGAAAATGCCGACGAGAGACCGCGCCGATCTGTGAAAGGGGCCGGAAATCCGGGGTTCTGCGGTCCGGGCGGAAGCCTTCCTTAGGCTGCCAGAGTGCGTGGTGGACGACGCAGTCTGCGCGAACCGGTCTCCGCACCGGCTACAGGGAAAATAGAGGGAAAGTGCTCACATTTGCCGCCGAGGCGCCGCGAATGCTCGCCGCTTATACTTGGCATTTCAAACACTTAAGTTTTTGCCGTCCACTTTCCAAAAGCAGCAAATCATGTTCCTCGAGTAGCGAAAGAGCATGCGTTCGGGTCATTTCCGGGTCGCACCGGGCTCACGGTCGCGGGTGCCCCCCGGAGCCGATCCGGCCGGCGGTGTTACCGAAAGTAACACGCCTGCCAGGATGCAAACGGTTCCGACGCCGAATCGGACGTGTGAGGTCGCCGGATAACGGAATGACGCTCTACGAGACGGGCGGCTGCGGCCTGGGTCCGCGTGTAACCCAAAGTAACACGCGAGAGATCGTCGACCGCTTTGCCCCGGATCTGACGAAGAGGGAATGAACAATGCAGGTGGAAAATGTCTGTCTGAATGCCTTGCGCCCGTGGAAGCGCAACGCGCGGACGCACTCGCGTAAGCAGGTTCGGCAAATCGCCGACGCGATTACCGAGTTCGGCTTCGTCAATCCGGTCATAGTGGATGGCGAGAACAACATCCTTGCTGGTCATGGCCGCGTGGCGGCCGCCCGGCTTCTTGGGCTGGAGAGCGCTCCCTGCGTGCATATCGAACATATGACGCCTGCTCAAAAGAGGGCCTATGTGCTCGCTGATAACAAGCTTGCCTTGAACGCCGGATGGGATGAGGATCTCCTTGCCGAGGAGTTAACAGACCTCCTTGCGACGGAGCTAAATTTTGACATCGGCGTGATCGGCTTCTCGATTCCTGAAATCGACAGCCTCGTAGATAATTTGCAGCCCATTGAAAACGGCGATCCCGCTGAGGACCGCTTGCCGGATCCGGCTTTGTGCCAGCCGCGCTGCCGCTTCGGCGAGATTTGGCAGCTCGGGCACCACCGCCTCATCTGCGGCAACTCGCTCGATAAGAGCACTGTCGCCGATCTCATGAACGGTGAAGCCGCCACCATGGTCTTTACCGACCCGCCTTACAACGTGCCCATCGCCGGCAACGTGGGCGGCCTTGGCGCAATCCAGCACCGCGAGTTTGCAATGGCCTCAGGAGAAATGACCAGCGCGGAATTCACAAGTTTTCTCTTTAGTGCGTTTGAGAATCTTGTCGCTCACACCATCGATGGGTCGATTCACTTCGTGGCCATGGACTGGCGGCACATCACGGAGCTTCAGACTGCCGGTAAACAGCATTATGCCGAGCTCAAGAACCTGATTGTCTGGGTCAAGGACAACGGCGGCATGGGTTCCTTCTACCGGTCCCGGCATGAGCTGATCTTTGCGTTCAAGAAGGGCACGGCAGCGCACATCAACGCCTTCGAGCTTGGCCAGCACGGGCGCTACCGCACCAACGTCTGGCAATATCGAGGGGTGAACGGCTTTGGCAGCAATCGCATGGATGAGCTGTCGCTGCATCCCACCGTCAAACCAGTGGCCATGATCGCCGATGCTATCAAAGATGTGTCGAAGCGGGGATCGATCGTTCTCGACCTCTTTGGAGGAAGCGGTTCGACATTGATCGCGGCACACAAGACGGGGCGCCGCGGATATATCTGCGAGCTCGACCCCACGTATTGCGATCGAATCATCCGGCGCTGGGAGGAGTTTGCAAGAGACGAGGCGGAGCTTCTGCCCTCCTGCTAGCAGCATTCACCAACAACTCAGGCCAGTGAGCCAAGAAAAGAGGAATCAAATATGGAAAGTTACAGCGAGAACGGAGCTGGTGCTTCGGAAGAGTCTTCCGCCTTTCACGAGGTGGGTTGGGGAAAGCCGCCGAAGCAAAGTCGCTTTCAGCCCGGCGTATCTGGCAATCCAAAGGGTCGCCGGCCGGGCTCGCGCAACAAGAGGCCTTTAGACAAAAGTTTGGCGGCGATCGTCTCAAAAGTTGGCGACAGCAAATTCCTTGCAAACGACGGCGGCCGCCAGATGAAGCTGAGCATGATCGAAGGCATTCTGAAAGCGACCGCTGTTTCTGCTCTGAAAGGAAATCGCCGCGCGGCCCGTGATTTCCTTGACCTCGTTGAACGATTGGAGCGCTTCGCGCAGGGAAAAGCGGAGCGAAAGTACCAAGCAGCCAAGGCTGAATACGACGAATTTGTTCGTACGTTCACCGAGTACAAATTCCACTGCGAAAAGGAAATTCAGCAATGTCGCGCGGAAGGCCGGAGAGCGTCCAACTTCTTCCCACATCCGGATGACATTGAAATCAACATCGCGACCGGAGCTGTCCGAGTTTTTGGACCGTGGAACAAGGAGAGCCTGGCGGAGTGGCAGATTATTCGGAACATATTGAAAAAGGGCGAGGAGCGCGTTAAAGACCTGACGGAGAAGCTTCATCGCGCGCGCAATGAACGTACGCGCGAAGCAATCCTCCGTGATATTGCTGGGATCGAGCGGATCGGCGAGCGCATACGCGAATGTTGTGAGTGGCTGATTTTGCCGCCTTGTACCACGCAGACGTAAAGCTCGGGGCGAACATGGTTTGTTTTCTGGCCTGTCTCTACCGAAAACGTTACCCGATTGAGGAGGGAAGCGAATCGCCTAAGCTGATCCGATGATTGGGGTTTTCCGGTTTGTCCTGGGCTGGTCCAGGTTTGGGTCACACACGTCATGATCGGGTGCCGCCGATCGTCGTCGGCGGTTATGTTCCAGACTAGGTGTTTAGC
>JBEEHO010000255.1:0-14885 GCA_041167425.1 Verrucomicrobiota bacterium
TGGGGTTCGAGCTCGAAGTCTTGCATCAGCGTCCGCGCCCCGATGCCGGTGCAGTTGATGACGAGATCGAACGCAGGATCGACCTCTTCCAGTTCGGTAAGACACTTGCTCCGCCGGATCTCTCCGCCGGCCTCGCGGACACGTCTGGCCAGAGAATCGAGGTAGATGGTCGTATCCATGAGCGGCACCGGCAGCGCGAAACCGGACACGAAAGCCGCGGGAATCTCAGAATGGATTCGGCGCGCGCCAAGCGGCGGCGCCCACTCCGGAATTTCGATTTCACCGGAGCGCGAAAATGTCCGCAGCTCGAGGATCGAAACGCCGCTGCGCGCATCCTGCGCGAGATCAACGAGCGTGCGATAAGTTTCCAGCGCCCAGCCGATGGTTTTATCGGAAGGCCCGGCATCGTACGGATACCAGATAGCGCCGGCCGCGGCGGAAGTGGTCGCGGCCCCGAATTGTTCGGCGAAAATCGCCGCGCGATAACCTCGTTCGGCGAAAACAACCGCGCAGGTCAATCCTGAAACGCCCGCGCCTGCGATGGCAACTGTCCGCGGCATTCGAGGATTCTTGGCTCTGCGTTTCCCACTGCAACCCCAAAAAGAGAAAGTTCCTTCTCGCGTTGGGAAAAGTTATGAGAGCCGCTTTTGAGACGGAGCGCGGCCCGACACACGATCCACGTGCGATGACGGCGGAGTTCAGCTAGATTGCAGACATGGTCGCAGTACTGAGAGACGCGTTGAGTGAGAAGGTCCTCGAGGGTTTGCGCATTTCCGCGGCGGAAGCGCTGGAACTCTATCGCCGTCCCCTCGAGACACTCGGCGCCCTCGCCAATGCCCGGCGCGATCTCGCGAAAGGCGCGAGCTACGACGAGCGCGGGCGCGAGATTGTCACCTACATCATCGATCGGAACATCAATTACACCAACGTTTGCAACGTTTATTGCAAGTTCTGCGCGTTTTATCGGACGGAGAAAGACGAAGACCATTACGTGCTCAGCCGCGAGCAGCTCGACCAAAAACTCGACGAACTTTCCGCGGCAGGCGGTGTTCAAATCCTGATGCAAGGCGGCCACCATCCGACGTTGTCGTTCGCCTGGTATCTTGAATTACTGCGGCACATCCGCGAGAAATATCCGCACATTAATATCCACGGCTTCAGCCCACCGGAGCTGCAGCATTTCGCGCATCTTTTCGGAATGCCGCTGCGGGAGGTGATCTCGCAATTCAAGGAAGCGGGGCTCGGCTCGATCCCCGGCGGCGGCGGAGAGATCCTGGTCGATCGGGTGCGGGAGCGGATCTCGCCGCTGAAATGCAATTCCGACGCGTGGCTCGAAGTGATGCAGACGGCGCACGAGCTTGGATTGAAATCGAGCGCGACCATGATGTTCGGTCATGTGGAAACCATCGAGGATCGGATCGAACATCTGCAACGGTTGCGCGATCAACAGGACAAGAGCGGCGGTTTCACGGCCTTTATTTGCTGGACGTTTCAACCGCAGAACACCGTTCTGAAAATCAGCCGGCCTACTGGAGTGGCCGAGTATCTGCGGATGCAGGCCCTGGCCCGCATTTTCCTGGATAACATTCCCAACATCCAAAGCTCGTGGGTGACGCAGGGGCCGGATATCGGCCAGGTGGCATTGAAGTACGGCGCTAACGATTTCGGGTCCGTCATGATGGAAGAAAACGTCGTGAGCAGCGCCGGGACTACCTTTCGCCTCGATGCGGCGCAGATCGAAACCTTGATCCGTGATGCCGGCTACGAGCCACGCCGCAGGAATAATTGGTACGAGCTCTTGAATTAGCGCCGACCAGTGCGTTCTTCTTCATCCGCGCCCTGCGATGCCACGAAATCCTGCCTTGACGATGCCCACCTTCTTACCCATCAATACCGCACGCGAGGCGTCGGATATGCATGATGCCCGGCCATTTTATCTTATGAAATACTTTGTCGGCTCGGTTCGTCGGTCAGCTTCCGTGGTGCTGATCGCAATCGTCTTAGCATTCACTCCATCCGCCCACGCACAGGCGCCACAGCAACAGGGGCCGCCGATAGTTCACTCGATCGAGATCCAATACGTCGGGCCGCAAACGATCTCGCGCGAGCGGGTGATGGCGCAGCTTCGGACGAAAGAGGGCCAGCCATATTCCGAGGCCATCGCCGAACAGGACATTCGCGCTCTCTATGCCACCGGCGGGGTGCAAAACGTCAGAATTTTTGGCGAAGCCCAGGGCGACGGCGTGAAGGTGATGGTGGTGATCCAGACCCGCTCCCTCGTCAACGAGATCGAGATCGCGGGCGCGGAGCGGGTCAGCGCGAAAAAACTCCGCAAGAACATCGACCTTAAAATCAATGGCCCTCTCAGCGAAGAAGAGCTCGAGAAGGCCCGGCAAAAAATCATTGAGATATATCAGGGGAGAGGCTTCACCGACGTCGATGTTAAATTCCACGTCGACACCGACGAAACCCGCGGGACATCGCGCGTGGTCTATACCATCACCGAAGGAACAAAAGGCGCGGTCAGCGCGATCCGTTTCGAGGGGAACACAAAGTTCGGCGAACGCATCCTGCGCAAGCAGATGAAGACGAAGGGGAAAACGCTCTACTCCTTCATCGATAAGTCCGGGCGGCTCGACGAAACGCAACTGGAACAGGACATCAATTCCGTCAAGGAATGGTATCAGGACCATGGGTATATCGACGTGGCGGTCAAAGACGTCCGGCGCGAGCGGCATAACGGCAAGATGACCATTGTGGTCGTGCTCTCGGAAGGCATTCAATATCACGTCGGGAAACTGACCATCACCGGCAACAAAGTGGCGAACGAGCAGAAGATTCGCGCTCTGGTTAAGATGAAAGAGGGCGAGGTCTATTCCCCAAAACAGATCCGCGACGACTCAAAGAAACTCACCGACGCGTATGGCAGCGGCGGCTACGTCGATTTGCAAATACTGCCGCAGGGCGTGCCTTCCGGCCCCGGCCGCATCGACGTCAAATATAACATCGAGGAGGGCAGCCCTTCCTTCGTCCAGCGCATTACCATTGTCGGAAACACGCGCACGAAGGACAAGGTGATCCGACGTGAAGTGTTGATCGCCCCGGGCGATATCTTCAACAGTGTGCGGGTCGAGACGACCAAGAAACGACTCGATAACCTGGGTTATTTTTCCAAGGTCGAGACCTACCCCGAAGACACGGGAGTGACGAGCCGCAAGGACCTCGTCATCCAGGTGGAGGAAAAGCGAACCGGTTCGCTGAACTTCGGCGCCGGCTTCAGCACGGTCGAAAGCCTGGTTGGATTTGTCGAGCTGACGCAGGGCAATTTCGACCTGATGAACTGGCCGAATTTTACCGGCGGCGGCCAAAAATTCCGCGCGCGGGTCCAGTACGGCTCGCTTCGAAAAGATTTCTCGGTTTCTCTGACAGAGCCGTACTTTCTTGATCGGCGTCTCTCGCTCGGCGGCGAAGTTTATTATCGTGAAGCAGATTTCCTCAGCTCCATTTACGCGCAGCGGAATTATGGGTTCTCGACGGAAATGCGGAAGGCGCTGGGCGGTTACATGGCATTGAGTCTCCAGTATCGCCTCGAGAACACGGAGCTGTTCAATATATCGAGTGGCGCTTCTGATGCGCTCCTGCTCGAAGCGGGAAAGGTCACCAAGAGCCAGATCACTCCGAGTTTCACGTTTGACTCGCGCGACAATCCGTTCTTAACCAGGCGGGGCCAGCGAATTCAGCTCACGCCTTTCGTCGCGGGCGGACCGCTGGGTGGCGACACCCAGATCTACGGAGTAAATCTCGAGGCGCGGCAGTATTTTCATCTGCCGAAGGACACGATCCTTGTTTTGAGTGGGTCAATCGCAACCGTCGATACCTGGGGCAACGGCGATCGCGTTCGAATTTATGATCGGCTCTTTCTGGGAGGTTCGAACGATCTGCGCGGATTTAATTTTCGCGATGTGAGCCCACGGGACATTAATGGCGAACCGCTGGGCGGCCAGTCGCAAGCGCTGCTGATAGTCGAGTATACCGTGCCGATCATAGAGAAGGCGCGTGCGGCGGTCTTCTACGATACCGGCTTCGTGAACGCCGCTCCGTGGGACTTCAGCACGAACCACCTCGTGTCCGATTTCGGCGTCGGTCTTCGACTCGATTTACCGATCGGGCCGATCCGGATCGATTATGGCATTCCGCTGCAAAAAGATATCAACAAAGGCGGCGGCAAATTCAATTTTAACGTTGGTTATCAATTTTGAACGAATGATAGCCGACGCGGTCTAACCCCTTTCCAACAACCTCTTTTACCTCTGTTTATGAAAAAATTTCTCCTTCTCGCTTTGGCCGCTGGTCTGGCGTTTCCCGTCGCTGGCTTCGCTCAAGGCATCAAAGTCGGCACCGTCGACATGAATCGCGCTTTCAAGGAATACAGCAAAACCAAGGATGCCGAGAAGAAGATCAATGACGCGAGAGATGCGGCGAAGAAAGAATTCGACGACCGCGCGGACGCCTACAAAAAGGCGCTCGATGAAATCAACAAGCTAAATCAGCAACTCGATGCCCCGGCCCTGAGCGCCGACGCAAAAACGACCAAGTCCAAGGAACGGGACGAGAAGATCGCGAACATCAAAAACATGGAGCGCGAGATCAACGAATTTCGTCAAACCCGGGAGCGCCAGCTGCAGGAGCAAATGAAACGCATGATGGAGGGCCTGGTGAAAGAGATCACCGACATCGTGATGGAGCGGGTCAAGACGAACAACATGGATTTTGTTTTCGATAAGTCCGGCACCAGCATGAGCGGTGTGCCCTTTCTCCTTTATTCGAAGGACAGCGCGGATTTCACCAACGATATTATTGCCGCTCTCAACAAGGGGGCCAAAACGACTCCTGATAAACCGGCCGCCACCAGTCCGGCGACCGCATCTTCTCCTGCTGCGGCGAGTCCCGCAAAAAGCCCGGCCAAGCCTTAAGCAAAAAGGGTTTGCGTGAGTAAAGGTGCGCCGCGTCTCCGCGCTTTTTTCTGACGCCGGTCGTTCGCTTTTTATGACACGCGCGTTTTGGAGGTCGAGCGGGCCGCGCGTTAGAGGATTATCGCTGAAAATGTGGTTCCGGCGGGAGTCGCTGATTTCGGTTCTCGTCCTCTTATTTGTCGCCACGGCTTCCGCCGCGAAATGGGAAGCCACCGTCACGGCCTCCTCGCCGCCAACGTTTCCCGCGCCACGCCCAATGCACGCGAGATACGGCTTTGGCTGGAGCGGCTTTCCCGGCGCCACGGCGGATGTGCGCTTCACCAAACCATCCGCTGATCGGTTTCAGCTCGACGGCAGCGTGCGCACGATTGGGTTGGTTCGCGGGCTCTGGAAGTATGACGCTAATCACACCTCGATCGTCGACGCCGGGACCCTCCATCCCATCGAGGTGAATCAAATCGAAACGGTCCGGAATAAGAAGACCGTCACGACTTTGTCCTTCCAGCAAAACGGGGTGACTTCAAAAGAGACCGAGACCACGGGGAAAAATGCCGGGCCAAAAATCCGGCACTTCGAGTCGCCCTATCTTTTTGATTTGCTCTCGGCTTTGCTTTATCTGCGGAGTCAGCCGCTGCAGGAACGCAGCGTCCAGCGGGTTGTTGTTTATCCGCAAACGTCCGCGTATCTGGCCACTGTTACCGTGCAGGGTCGCGAACGTCTCTCCGTTCCCGCAGGAACGTATAACGCCATCAAACTCGATTTGCAGCTGAGCAAGATCGGGAAAAATCGCGAGCTGGAGCCGCACCGGAAATTTCGGCGCGCCACGGTCTGGATGTCCGACGATCCAGATCGCCTCCTGCTGAAAATCGAAGCGCAGATTTTTGTCGGCTCCGTCTTTGCCGAATTGCAGTCGGTCGAATTCGAAAACGCGCGATCCAAGCCCCACTTGGATTGACGCGCGCGCATCGGCGCAGCGCTGGTTTCAATCCGGAATGTAAACCCGCTCGCCGCCCGGTCCGATTCGCGATCGCGGAGGCAGCATGCGCCGTGGAGGCGGCCCAAAGCCAGGCCTTCTTTGTCCGGGCAGGAGGCCGAGTGACGCCAGCGTCTCCAAGTCGAGGCGTCCGGTCGGGGCAAGCCCCACTTGCGCTTGATAAGCCCGCACGGCGAAATTCATTCCGGGACCGTAAATGCCGTCAATCCCGCTTTGATAAAATCCGCGTCGCAGGAGAAGTGTCTGCGCGCCGATGATGACTCGGCGCTGCACCTCTGGTGGCGCAACCTCGAACGGTGTTCCATCGAAAATGCCACTCCTCTCCGGCCGCGGCGGATCGCGCGGACCCGGCACATAAGCGCGTTCATCCTGCGCGTTGTCCAGTTCGTTCGGCGGCTGCGGCGGAAATCTGGGGGCGCCGGGCGGGCGGGATTCTTCCGGGGCCTTCGTCGTCTCGGGCGCCGGTGTATTTGCCGGCCTCGGACGCGGCGTGGCAGATGGAATGGTGGCAGTCACACCGAGAGAGCGTTGCGTCTCGGCATCCAGCTCGCCGGTAATCTGCAGTCCGTTGCGGATCTGGTAACGGCGAATGGCGGCGGTCGTATCCGCATCTTTTTGGCCGTGGATCTCACCGTAGTAAAACCCCTGGTCTTTCAGCTTTTGCTGGACCGATGCGACCGCCCGATCCGCCCTCATCCACGATACGGCGGCCAGGCAGAACAGAGCCGTCATCGTAAACAACCTCGCGTTCATAGCTGGTCTTTTTGGACGCTCTCGCTTTTGGCCTATTCATTCTTCGGGTGGCGTTGCTCTCGCAATACTTCCCGATAACGCATGACTCCATCGCTGATCGCGGCCGCAATCTGCTCGCGATAATCGCCGTTGGTGAGTTTATTCATCTCCTCCGCATTCGTCAGAAAGCCGCCTTCGACCAGCACGGCGGGATGACGCACATTCGCGATAACGAAGAATTGCTGCGGCCGAGTTCCCCGATCGACTGCCTGGGTATGCAGCACGAGAGCTTCCTGAATGAAAGAAGCCAAGTTTTGACTCTCCGCATTCGGTGGCTCAAACGAAGTCCGCTGCAGGAACGGCAACCAGGACAACAGCCGCGCATTCGATGAGGTCTGGTGGGTCGCGTAGTACGTCTCAACACCTGTCGCGGCCGATCTCGCCGCGTCGTCAAAATGAATGCTGATAAAAACGCAGTTCCGTTGTTCGTTTGCGATCGCCGCGCGCCCGGCCAGCGGGATGTAAGTGTCATCGCTGCGCGTCAGCAGGGTCGCGAAGCCATTCAGTTGCAACAGGCGTTCCGCGCGATGCGCCACATCGAGCGCAAGGTCCTTCTCCAGGATGCCTGCCTTCATCGTTCCCGAATCCTGACCGCCGTGGCCCGGATCGAGAACCACCAGAGCGAAGGGATCCTCATCCGCCGGTAATTTCACTGCCGCCGGAGGGGTTGATAATGGCGGCAGGAATTGCAGCCACACGAACGAAACCACCATCAGCAAAACGCCGAGCCAGGCGAAGAGCGGGCGCCGTTCCGTGCGATTGTCCCGATCGGCTCTGCCGAACATGGCCGGAAATTTCAGTCGCCGAGAGCCGATCGGATTTCGGATTCCGTTAGCGGACGGTAGCGGATCGCGATCTTGTCGTCGCGCTCCAGAATCGCCGCTTCCACGCCCGCGGCGCGCAATCGTTCTTTTCGCTCGGCCAGGATTTTGTCGCGCGCCGGCAGTTCCTTTACTCCGCCATCGCCCAGCGCGAGATGACCGACGGTCCAGGCATCCAGCGCCATTTTCATCGCCCGTTCAAAGGTGGCCCCGGCGGAATGCTCGGCCTGCAGGAATTTTTCCATCAATTCGGTCGAGCGTCGCGTCCCGCTAATGGCTCCGAAATCCTGCCGTGTTTGCTCGAAATTCGCGCTATTGGTCGCGATCGCGCCGTCGTAATCCAGGCGCAAAAACAAATCGGTTTCCTGTTTGGCGCCGATCTCCGCAAAAAGCATCCGCGCGAGATACGGCGCGCCATACACCTGCTCGAACGCCGTCTTCAAAACCGGGCTGAGCGAATAATGGGCCAGCCGCCGCAACGAAACGTCTCCCGCCGAGCGCGTGAAACCTTCCGCGCTCGCCAGCTCGATCGCCGCCATGCGCAAACGCTCGATATCGCCCGGGTGGCCGATCGCGCCCATTGCAATCCGATCATAAATCTCGAAAACTTTTTGCCGGCTGCGGCCGAGGGTCAGAAACAAAATCCCATCGCGATAGCCGACGGCTGCGATCGGGCTCCCCGCCGCCAGTTGCGTCTCGATGTATTCGCCGCGGTTCGCGATCGCTTCGACCCAACGATATGGCTCTTCGATCATGCGACGCTTCGTTTGAAGAGCGCGGCGATCCGTTTCTCGGGCAGAGTCGTGATGCCGGCGCGCGAAACAATTTTGATCACCGGAAAAATCTTTGCGTTCCGATCGACCCCGCCCGTGGCGGTGTCCGATTCCGCCGCCGTGTCGAGCGCGCGCAATGCCACCGTCACCGCTTCGTCTTCACTCAGCTTGACCAGAGGCTTTTTTCCCCAGGTGTTTTCGTAATAAAGAATTCCGCGCACGGCTGGCGAGCCCGAGCCGGTGGCAGCGTAATCGGCTACTTCAAATTGCGCGCCCATCGCGTCGTAAAAATAAAGCCGCGCTGATGGGTCCGCGCCAGAATCGTAAGTGGCGAAGATGGGCACGACGATGCCGACGCCTTGCAGGACGAACCCAAAATTGTCCCGCAACAATTTCGAGAGCGCGCGCACTTTTCCGTCCACGCTCATCTCCTGCAGTTGCGTGCGACGGAAAAACTGAAAGGAATGTTCGAGGACCCGCGCCATTTCCCAGGCCGTCGCCGGGACCCCCGCGATGGCCATGATCGAATGGCGATCGATTTCCAGCACCTTGTCAGCACGATCGTAGACGACCGTATGTCCCGAGGTCGCGCGACGATCGCCCGCGACGAGAACGCCCCCTTGAAATTTGAAGGCGAGGATGGTGGTCGCCTGCGTGGGGACCCAGGCGGAATTAGCCGCGGGAGAGCTGCCGATCTGCGCGGGCAGGGCGGGGAGAAGACCGCGCCGGCGCAGGAAGGCGGGAAAATCGTCGCTCGCTCCAGAAGAATTCTGCTCGAGCGCCAGAGCGGTCGGGTCCATCACTGGCCCGTGCGCTGGCGATAGCGCTTGGACTGGTTGGGATCGACCTTGCGCATCTTTTTGAGAAGGTCCCTCGTATCGGGGCGCGAGATATCGGGCGATCTTGGGCCATCTCCGTCTCCCTGTTTCGGTCCCCAGGGCACCGGGGGCTTTTGAAGGCGCTCAGGCATGCAAAAAGGCTAGAAGATAAATCGGTGAAAGGCAAGTTGAGCGGCACTGGCGCGCACTTGCCACCATCGCGCCTCGGTGCCAAGATGGCCTCGATGAAGCGCTTCGCTCTCTGCTCGTTCTCTCTTTTTGTCGCGGCGATGATGTGCGCCACGGCTCCCGCTCAGCCGCCGCCCGGAGATAAGAATACGATGTTGCTCGAGGCCTTGAGCAAGAAGGTTGACGAGCAGAACGCGAAGATCGACGCGCTCTCGCAACAGATTCTAAAACTCGAGCAGCAGGTTTCCGCCATCCGTCCGGGGGTCATGATCGGAGAGAACCCAACACCGGCGGCCACCACTGCGGCTGCGACCGAAGCGCCCAAGCCGCAAACGGGTAACAGCCACGTGGTCGCAAAAGGCGAGACGCTTACTTCCATCGCGAAGATGCACAAAGTCAGCGTCGAGGAACTGCAGAAATTCAATCACATCGAGAACGACCGGAAATTGCAGATCGGCCAGACGATCATGATTCCCGCGCCTTCGACGTCTCCGTCGCCCACGCCCGTTTCGCCTAACGGATAATGGACGCGCCGGCCGCGCAGCACTGGTTCCTCCGCAAACACGAGGATGGCTCTGTTTTCGGGCCGCTCGGCTTCGAGCAGCTCGAGCGCTGGGCCTCGTCGGCGCAAGTGGCGCCGCACGATGTGCTCTCGACCGATCAGCTCACCTGGGTGAAGGCGCCGATGCTTCCCGAGCTCGGCATGGACTGGCTGGTCGAAGTCACGAGCGAACGTTACTACGGTCCCACCACCCTTGGCGCCATTCAGGAATTTGTGCGGCTGGGCGAGATCAACGAGCAGACCTTCGTCATCAACTCCTGTGATGGCGCCCGACGCCAGATCAGCGAAATGGCTTTGGCGCTGGAATCCGAACCGGCGGCGGGCGCCGTCTCGCCGGAAATTGCGGACGTCATGACGGACGAGCCGCCAGCTACCCGCATGGCCATCAACGTGCAGGAACGCATCCGCGATCTCGAACAAAGCTTGCTCGAAGAACGGCGCGCGCTGCGCGAAGCGGAACAGCGCTACCGCGCCCTCGAATTGAAGTATCAGGAGTTGGCGCAACGCCTGTAGCCGCTTCGCTGCGCGAAGCGAGGGATTTTCCACTCGTTAGGCGGAAACGTCCAGCGCCGAGGGAAGGGCAGATGTCCCATCGGTTTGTTCGCCGTCGAGGATCCCTTCCGGAGTTGGACGTTGGAGGGCGGACGTTGAGTGTTGGACGTTTCTTCTCTCTTCCAACGCCGCGATCGCTTCCAGATCCTCAGCCGGTTTCTCCAGGAAACTGTGCTCCCATAAACGCGCATATTTCCCTCCCAATTCCAGCAGCGATGCGTGCGTACCCCGTTCGATCACGCGGCCTCGTTCCAGCACTAAAATCTGATCGGCCCGCAGAATAGTGGAGAGCCGGTGCGCGATCACAAAACAAGTCCGGTGCGACATCAAATGTTCGAGCGCTTCCTGGATCAGGCGTTCCGTTGCCGTATCCACGCTCGCGGTCGCCTCGTCTAGAATCAAAATCGGCGGATCTTTCAGCAGCGCGCGCGCGATCGAAAGCCGCTGCTTCTCGCCCACACTCAATTTCACTCCCCGTTCCCCCACCTTGCTGTTCAATCCGTCCGCAAGACGATCGATAAACGGGCGCGCGTTCGCCGCCTCCGCCGCGCGCAACACCTCTTCATCGGTCGCATCCGGTCGGCCCATCAGCAGATTTTCGCGGATCGTTCCGTTGAACAAAAAACTTTCCTGTGTGACCACGCCGATCATTTCCCGCAGCCGGCGCATGCCGAATTCGCGGATCGGCGTGCCGTCGATCAGGATCTCGCCAGTTTCGTATTCGTAAAAACGCGTGAGCAAATTCACCAGCGTGGATTTGCCGGCGCCAGTCGTCCCGACCAGCGCAATCGTCTCGCCGGGGCGGGCGCGAAAACTGACATGCTGGAGCGCAGGCGGACCGTCTTTGCTGTAGCTGAAGCCAGCATCGTTGAATTCGACATCGCCCTTCACTCGCAGCGTTACCTTCTCTGCCTCCCAGCCCGGCTCGATCGGCTCGTCGATAATCTCGAAGACGCGCTCCCCGGCCGCCCTTCCGGCCTGCATGAGTTGATTGAGCTGATGCAGTTTATTGATCGGTTCGTACAAAAATCCGGTGAGCATGAGGAACGCAATCAGATCGCCCACCTGCATGGCGCCGCTCAGCGCGCTCCGCGCGCCCACCCACACCACGAGAACAATTCCGAGCTGCCCGATGAGATACATGGACGGGTGATACATGGCCCAAACCCGCATCACGAGGAGCGTCGCGTGGCGAAGTTGGTCGCTCACCGAGTTAAACCGGGTGTGTTCTTCGCGCTCGCGCACGAAGCTCTTGATCTGCCGGATGCCGGCGAGGTTATCGTGCAGGAGCGAGTTCATCGCCGAGGAAGCCCGCCGCTGAATCCGGTAACGCCGGTGCGCCGTGAGGGTGTACCAAAGCGCCCCGCCCGCCAAAACCGGGAGCGGCGCCAGTCCCACGAAGGCGAGGGAGGCGCTCACGTAAAACATCATGCCGAGAACGATCACGAGCTGGAGCACGGCCACGACCCCTTGCTCCACGCCATCGATCAGCATGCGCTCGACCGAGTTCACATCCTCCAGGATGCGCGTCATCAAATCGCCCGTCGCCCGATTATCAAACCAGCGCAGCGGCAACATCTGAATGTGCGAGTAAAGATCGCTTCGCAGGTCGAAGATCACCTTCTGCTCGAAGGTATTGTTGAGAACGATGCGGATCGAATCGAGTCCGTTTTGCAGCACGAAGGCCAGGGCCGCGATCAGGACCAGCGGAGTGAGCCTCTCCGCCCGATGCTGAACCAGAACTTCATCGATGATGAGTTTCGTTACCGTTGGAAACACCACCACCATCAGCGTGCCGAGGATCGCGCACGCCAGCGTGCCCGAGCCGAGGAGCGGATACCGCTTCAAATAAGCAAAAACGCGCCAGACAGTTCTCATATTATTGATCGCTAATAATATAGCATGCGCGGCATCGCGCACTCGCGGGTTCTCTTCTCAGGAGGGGAAAACCGTGACCCTGCTGCCGAATCAGCCCGCGATCGTTAGTTTCGGCAACGGGAGGAAATAGCGCTCAGTTGATGGCAGGGCGCGCCCGCTGGGCGCGCCGTCGTGCGATCCCGGACGGCTCGGCGATTAGTCCCCACCCCGGAAAGCTCAGGATCTGTGTCACCGACACCATCCTGCCCTTACGTGTGCCGGCGTTTCCCGGGACAGGATGCTTGCTGCTTTTTCCTCGCCATTGAATTGTCGGGTTAGTTAAATATTTCGAGCGCATGAGCTGAAGGATCGCGTTTCTGATAACGGCCCCCGGATTGGCCCGGTTCGATTTCATCATCTGCTGAGGAGATAACGGTTGGTTGTGAAGACGTATCGCGAACTTACCCACGAGAACGTTTCGAAGGATTATCTTGATTCCCAGTTTGCGGGAAAGCCAGCCATTGACCTGCTGCGTGCCGTTCACAACCCCGACCATTCCTCCGCGGCGGTTGAAGCTCTGACCGGGTTACTCCATGCCCGCGGAATAAGCGACGCGGAGATCGCGGCCGCCCGTATTAACCCTCAGGAATTGTTTGTCTGGCCTCTGAACCAGCGTCCATCCTTCGAAGCCGCTCTACGGCGTCCCAAACGCTGGCGGGCGATCTACCGCGCCATGCAAATCGGCTCGGTCCTCGCGTTCGTGGCATTTCTTTTTTTCCACGCTCTCGAGACCGACGTGGAAGTGAATTTCCTGCGCGAACAAAGTGCCATTTTTAATGAGCAGCAAGCCCAGGCCGCTGAAGAGGCCCGGAACGGCTTTACCAGAGCAGGAGACTCGCTTCTGAAACAGCCGGACTTCTGGAAACGAATGCCCATGCCTTATGCCGGGTGGAGAACGTTGTCCGTGCTTTTGTTCCTCCTGTTGTTCGCTCCCGCGCTTAAGGCGCTCGCCTGGGGCTCGCCCTCCCGGATTCTTCTGCTACGCCCCTTCGGCACCCAGGGTGTCTCCCGGAGCTTGAAGAAATTCATCCATCGCAATGTGATTTTCTCGGGGCACGTTTTCACCCTGGCCGACCAGCACATGCGGGAATCTTTCCTCGGCTATGTCATAGCGAGCATTCCCACCTCGGAAGGAGAGCTGGTCCTCTTTCTTTTGCAACTCCTCCGGATAGTGGGCAGTCAGCGTCGCAGGATGCATGTCAGGAAGGCCCGGCACTACCAGGACCTGAAACGGCGTCTTCGTTCGGGTTTCCTGCTCAACTCCTTTTGGGTCACCTCCTTCGACAAGATTCGCAAGATCAAAACGTCAGACCGGTGGTGGCAACGCTGCATCGATCTGCTGGCCGCCAATTGTGAAGTGATCCTGGTCGATCTCAGTGTCGTGAAAGCGGGGACTCACTGGGAGCTCGGCAAGATCAGGCAGGAACAGCTGGAAGAAAAAGCGATCTTCATCGTCCAGCGGCAGAAGCTTAATTGGGCCCTCGCCTCCCTCGCCGAACACTGGCCCAGGGAAACGCTGCCGCGTATTTTCCTCTACGACGCGAAAGGCATCGTCCAGGACGAACCGGAGTTTAAGCGCCGCTTCGCTCGGATCCTCTCACTCGAACGAGCGCCGGTTCCCGGCCGCGAAAGGCCGCTGTCCGCAGCCCCTCTTATTTAAGTCCCTCCTCGACCCGGCCAGAGCCTTCCTGACAAATCGCGCTCTTTGCGTTAGTTACCAGGTCACAGGCCGTCCTCGCCCCAATCGTCATCAGCGGTATCTGGCTTGCAGTCCGGCCCGGCCGAATACAGATCGAATTTCTCCGGGTTTTTCCGGCCGGGAGACAGGTAAATGTAATTGTTGCCCCAGGGATCTTTGGGAATCACGGGCATAAGCTGAAACCACCTGGCAGGTATCGGTTCCGTGGCAGGCCTTTGCGCCAGCGCCTGAATACCTTGTTCGGTGGTTGGGAACGACCCGCCCAGATTCTCGTACATCATCAAAAGCGTCTTAAGCGATTGGATATCTTGCCGAACCCTATAGTTCTTCGCCACTGCTACGCTTTGGTCGAGCTTGTAGATTGAAGCCGCCAGCAGACCGATGATGGCGGGCGAAAAGAACACCAAACAAATCGACGCCGCGAGGCGGCGGCGTGGGTTGGCCGTCCCTGGCTGCCTCAGGCGCTTCTCGATTGTCGCCTGCTTCCATGCGCGCCACCATGCGATAAGAAAAATAACCATGCCGAGAGCGCCGACGGCTTTTGACACCTCTCCCACCACCCGCAGTTCGCCATAGCAAAAGGCGGCGACGAACAGAGCTACACCTATCACCTGAGCCAGGACCTCGCCGGCTATGTCTGTCTCCCAGAAGGGCGTCGGCCAATTTTTCTCGCTGACATGTTGTTTCGCCAGGGCCACCGCCTCCGGCGGGATCACGACCGGCACGAGCGGCATCTGTTCGATCACCTGCCGGCTCGCGTTCACGAAACCCTGCGCGTCCACCGCCTCGTCGCCC
>JBEEHO010000256.1:0-3431 GCA_041167425.1 Verrucomicrobiota bacterium
TCACCCGCCAGATCGTCTTATTTCCATCTTCGCTGAACAGAAGACTGCCGTCTTTTGCCACGGTGATGCCGACGGGACGTCCCCAGACGTTGCCTTCCGGCGTAACGAAACCGGTCACGAAATCCTCGTAGTCGCCGCGCGCTTTCCCGGTCGATTTGTCGAAAGGCACGCGCACGATTTTGTAACCAGTGCGGCGCTCGCGATTCCAGGAACCATGGAAAGCCGCGAAGATGTCGCCCTTGTTTTCGGCAGGAAACTGCGCGCCATCGTAGAAACAAAGATTAAGCGTCGCCGAATGGCTTTGCACCAGCACGTCCGGCACGAGGACCTTGCTGGCCAGCTCCGGATGCTTTCCCTTGTGTCGCGGGTCCTGATGATTTCCCAGGTAAAACCAAGGCCAGCCGTAGAAGCCGCCTGGCTCCACGCGGCTGATGTAATCCGGCACCAGATCTTCGCCCAGCTCGTCCCGTTCGTTCGTGCTCATCCAGAGCTCGTTCGTCCCGGGACGAAATGCGATCCCGACCGCGTTACGGATTCCCCACGCGAAAACTTTCCGGCCCATGCCGTCCGGGTTGAACTCGAAGATGCGCGCGCGATCCGCTTCAAATGCGTTATCGGAAACATTCGAGAACGAACCGATCGAGACGTACATCTTTTTGCCGTCTGGAGAAAAGACGATGTCGCGCGTCCAATGTCCGCCGCCGGGCAACAAACCGCCGCCGGAAAGATTCGCGCCCAGGTTCTCGACTGGCCCGCGCGCTTTCGTGTCCCCGTTGCGATAAGGAAATCGCACCACGCCATTCGTATTGGCGACGTAGAGAAATTGCGGCTCCGGCCCCGGCGGATAGAACGCGATTCCGAACGGATCGTTAAGGCCGCGCTCGGCGAAGGTTTCGGTGAGCTCCGCTTTCCCGTCACCGTCGGCATCGCGCAGAACCTTGATCGCATTCGAACGGCTTTCCGTAACGAAGATATCGCCGTTCGGCGCCGTCAGGAGAAAACGCGGATTAACGAATCCGCTCGCGAACTGATCGATCTTAAAACCAGCCGGCACCCGAAGCTGTGCGCCAGCAGGGCGACGCACCACTCGCGGCCCGTTGTTTGCCGACTCCGTCGCAAACGGCGGCGGTAAATCAGCGAGGGTGATCTTGTGCCGGACGCCCGGTGCGTCCTGCATCCAGTCCGCCGTGGCCGCTGTCTCGCCGCTTACCGCTTGGCAGAACGAAACAGCCAGGAAAGGCGCGAGCGGGAGAAAAAACCGAAGCTGTCTCATGCTTAGTAAATATACGGTTCCGGAAGCGCGAAGGCATTGCGCAATAATTCGAAGCGCGGTTTCGCATCCTTCGCGATAATTACCTCCACCACGTCGAAGCGAAAAAGGATGTCCGGATCGTCCAGGAGCCGGAGCCAGGCGAGGCCGCCGCGGGAAATCCGTTTTTGTTTATTGCGATCGACGGCGTCGAAGGGCCGGCCGAAATCTTCCCGCGTCCGAGTTTTTACTTCGACGAATACAAGCGTATCGCGATCGCGGCAGACCACGTCGATTTCGCCGCCGGTCCGGCCGCGAAAATTACGATACAGGATTTTGTAGCCGCTCCGGCGCAGGAAGCGGCAGGCCAGGTTCTCGCCCCTCGTCCCAAGCCGGAGATGCTGGGGACGCGCAGGGGAAAAGCGGCTGCGCCACCGGTTCGAAAGATCGGCGATGAATCGGACAAGGCCCGTGTTCATGCAATTTAATCAGGTGCAACTCCGTGCCGTAGCCTTTGTGCTGGCTGAAGCAATACTCCGGAAAACGCGCGCAGAAGTCGCGCATAATCGTGTCGCGCGTGACTTTGGCGATCACGCTCGCGGCGGCGATGCTGAGGCTGAAACAATCGCCGTCGATGATCGCCGTCTGCGGGAGGGGAAAGGGAAAGACGGGAAGGCCATCGATCAACACGTGCTCGGGCCGCAATCCCAGCGCGGCGAGGGCGAGGCGCATCGCCTTGTGAGTGGCGCGGAGAATATTGATCGCGTCGATCTCAATCGAATCGACCAGGCCAACCGCCCAGCAGATCGCTTCGTTTGCGATCAGTTCGTGATAAATCTCCTCGCGCCGTTCGGGCAAAAGCTGCTTGGAATCGTTCAGCCGGCGATGCTTAAATTTTTCCGGCAGGACCACTGCCGCCGCGACGACCGGGCCGGCCAGAGCACCACGCCCCGCTTCATCGATGCCCGCGATGGTAGAGACGCCAAGGGCGCGCAGTCTGCGTTCGTAGCGGAAACCACAACGGCGATACATTGAGCGAGTGAACGATTCAGCGATTGAGAGATTGAAGCAATCGCTAAATCATCCGCTCGCTCAATCACTCACTCCCGCACCGCCGTCGCTTCCTTGCCCTTGCGGTCGCGCAGGTAATTCAGCTTGGCGCGCCGGGCGCGGCCTTGCTTCTCGATTTCCACCTTGGCGATACGCGGAGAATGCAGCGGGAAAACGCGCTCGACACCTTCGCCATAGGAAATGCGCCGGACGGTGAAAGTTTCATTCATCCCGCGGCCTTTCCGGCCGATCACGATGCCGGCAAAAATCTGGATCCGCTCCTTGTCGCCTTCCACCACCCGCGTATGCACGCGGACGCCGTCGCCGACCTTGAACTTGGTCACGTCGGTCTTCAGTTGTTCCTTTTCGATTGCGTCGATAATGCTGCTCATTCGGCTCCTTTTTTCCCGCTCGGCGGGCGTTCATCTTCAATCGGAGCGAGGGAAAATGCAAAAGGAAAGATCAATGCTCCTCCTGCTCCTGCTCCTGATCGTGATCCTAATCCTGATCCTCTTTGATCGCGTTGGGGATCAAGAGCAAGATCAGGATCATGAGCGGGAAGCGGGACCGGCGGTTGTGCTTTCGCAGTCGCCTACTATAATCGGAACGCACTGCGCCCGTAGCTCAACTGGATAGAGTGACAGCCTCCGAAGCTGTAGGTTGCGCGTTCGAGCCGCGCCGGGCGCATTTTCGCTTACGCCAGTGCGTCCAGCCGGCCGAGCAAATCTTTCCGCGTCGTCATTCCGACGACCTGATCGCGGAGCTGGCCGTTCTTGAAAAAGAGCAACGCCGGAATCGCGCGCACGTTGTATTTCACCGAGAGGCTTTGGTTCTCGTCCACGTTTACTTTCGCCACTTTGACCGAGCCGGCTTTCTCCGTTGCGATCTCGTCCAGGAGCGGCGCAATCATCTTGCACGGCCCGCACCAGGGAGCCCAGAAGTCGACCAGCACGGTCTGATCGCTTTGCGTCACTTCCTTTTCGAAATTCGAGTCGTCCAGCGTAACGGTGGGAGAGGTGGTGGAGTTTTCCATGGGATCAAGATACGGCGTAATTCCAAATTTGAATGATAAAAATGAGGGCGGAAATGCCGAGCAATCCCCAGCACAGCGATCTCGGAATGGAATCGAAGG
>JBEEHO010000257.1:0-3375 GCA_041167425.1 Verrucomicrobiota bacterium
GAAGGCCAATGCGATGTCGCAGCCCAGTCGCCCACCAGCCCGAATTCCGGCCCGAACGCGCTGTTCCAGCTTTCCAGGGTGATCCCCTTCGCCGCGAATGCGTCGGTGAATTTCTGCAGGCCACTCAGCCAGCTCGCCGCTTGCGATCCTGCCATCGGCATTTGATCCTTCAAATTCAAGAAGCCCGCGGCATAGAGAAAGGTGTCCTTCGTTGCGACCGGGAGCGACACGCGCGCGAGGTTGCCCGGATCGAATAGCTTCGGCATCCCGACAAACAGAGTGTCGCGAATTTTACCGCCCTCGAAAGAAATCACGCCGCAGAAACTGCGGATCTGGCGGATGATCGCCATCTGCTCCGCCGATACATCCGCGCTCTTCTCCTCGGATGGCATGATCTTCCCGAGAATCTGATCGATGCGCGTGTAAACGAGCGCGGCGTAATTCGCGGGCATATGCTTCGACGCGGCGGCGAAGACATCGTCCGTGGCGAGCGCCTTCGCTGGATCTTTGGTGCGGCCATCCACCCGATCCAGCAGCGCTTTCAACTGGTCCGGATCGTTCGCGAACAGGAACCACGGACCGTCGTGGACCGACGCGAAACGGACGATGCCGGAGCTGTCGGTCTGGATCTGGTGCCCCTGGTAATCAACCGTCTCGTGTTTGAGATCGGGCCCGTGCCCGAGCAGTTTCTCTTTCCAATTCCCGACCACCTTGTCCGAGGCGGCCGCATCTCCCTTGCACCGGAAGCCGCCCACGATCTTCCACGCGCTGTATTCGATCGAGATCAGCGCGATAAAGACATCCTTCATTTCGAGCGATTCGATTTCCTGCACGGTTTGCCCGACGCCTTCGTTCTTTGGAATTTTCGAGCGCGGTTTTTGCAGGAAATCCTGCACTGCCGGTTCGCTCCACATCTGGTAAATGTCCGTCTTGTGCAGATCGGCGTGGGACCGGTTGAAATCCGGCACGTGGATGAACGCGAGGGTCTCCTTCGGGAGAAGCGTCGCGACGGCGGCGCTGGAGTTGTGACGGCTTCGGTAGAGGCCCCACCAAATTGCAGCCGCCGTGATGGCCGCCACCATGACCAGCAGCTGAAAACGTTTCATAGCCGAAGATTGTAGCGGCAGTCGGCTCCGGTCGCGAGTTTTTCTCAGGCAGGAGTAATCCGTGGCTGATTTTTCCCCTACGCTCTCGGATGAAACTTCCGGTGCACGGCCTTTAACCGTTGCTGGTCCACGTGCGTGTAAATTTGCGTCGTCGAAATGTCCGCGTGGCCCAGCATTTCCTGGATGATCCGCAGGTCCGCGCCGTTGCTGAGTAAATGCGTCGCGAAACTATGCCGGAGCAGATGCGGATAAATATTTGCCTCCAGGCCAGAGTGCCGCGCGCGCTCCTTCACGATTTGCCAGATCCGGACCGTGCTGAGCTTCGTTCCGCGGCTGGACAAGAAAATCTCGCTCCCGCTCCGGCGCTTCACCAGCTTCGGCCGTTCCGCCGCGATGTAAGCGGTGATGGCATCGCACGCCTTTCGCCCCACCGGCACCAGGCGCATCTTGTTTCCCTTTCCCGTCACGCGCAAAATGCGCTCCTCGAAATTCAGGTTTTCGAGACGCGCGTTAGCCAGCTCCGAAATCCGCAGCCCGCTCGCGTAAAGCAGCTCCACCATCGCGCGGTCTCGCAACCCGAGCGGATGCTTCGTCTCGATGCTTTCAATCAGCCGCTCCACCTGCAATTCGTTCAGCGTCTCCGGCAGATAACGCTCGATCCGCGGCAGCGTCAGCGTCTCTGTGGGGTCGCGTTCGACCAGGCTTTTCCCGCTCAGGAACCGAAAAAAAATCTTCAACGCCACCACGATCAATTTGATCGACGACGCGGCCAGCCCTCCCTTTTTGCGGTGGCCCAGGTAATCGCTGATAATCCGCTGCGTCACCTCTTGCGGCATCGTGATTTGTCGCGCCGCGGAGCACCACTGCGCGAATTCCGTCAGCGAGCGCCTGGTCGAGAGTTGGTAGTTGTCCGAGAGACCCCGCTCCGTGGCGAGGAAACGGATGAACAAATCGATCTCCGGTTCCACTATGGAAGCAGTGACGAGTGACAAGTGACGAGTGACAAGGGAAATTTCTTCCTGTAGCCACGGCCCTGGGGGCCGTTTCAGTTTTCAACTCTGTCCTCAGACAGCCCACAGGGCCGTGGCTAACAACGCTGAGTTTTCTCATCTCGCCACTCGTCACCTGTCCCGCGTCACTGGGCTCCCTTGTCATTGACAAGCCAGTGCATCATTCCGACGTTGTTTACATAATGAGTCTTGATCTCAACTCCCTCATGAAAGATTGGCCGCATGAATCCGGCGCCATCAAGGTCCGCAAAATCATCGGGCTCGATGGCCAGGAGAAATTGCAGCTCCGGATCGATCTCGGCATTCTCCAAATGGAAGTGTCCGGCCGGCCCGATGGCAACCGGCCGCATAATTGCGAGTCGCTCCTCATCTATCACCAGCGCCGGGCCGAGCGGGCCGAAGCGCGCGGCGAGAATTACGAGCTCACTCCCGAGCAATGCAACGAGCTTCAGCAGGAAGGCATCCAGTATTACCACCGCTACCTCAGTCTCTTTCAGATCAACGATTTCGCCGGCGTGATTCGCGACACCCAGCGCAACCTCGATCTCTTCGCTTTCGTCTCCGAGCACGTCGACCGCGATGAGCTGATCTGGAGCTTTCAGCAGTTTCGTCCGTACGTGGTGATGATGAACACGCGCGCGAAAGCTTCGATCCTCCTCGGCGAAGGCCGGTTTGGCGACGCCATGCGCGAGATCGAGCAGGGCCGCGACGCCATCCAGGAATTCTTCCAGCAATCAAACTTTCCCGAGATGGCCGCGAAAAGCTCCGAGCTCGCCTTCCTGGAAGAGTGGCTCGAGGAAGTCAGCTCGAAACGCCCTCTCTCGAAGCTGGAGATCATGCAGCGCGAGATGGAAGTCGCCATCGCGAGCGAGCTCTACGAACGCGCCGCTGAGCTCCGCGACGCGATCAAGCTCCTGCAAGCGAAGGCAACCTAGCGACACCGAAAGTGTCGCGCGCTCGCTACTTTGGAACGACGAGCTCTTTCTTGAGCCGGCATCGAGGCTGGGATACACTTTCACCATGATCCCCCGCATTAAAGTGTTACTGCATAGCTCGCCTTTTGTTGCGTTCACCATTCGAACGAGTGATGGACGCGAATATGTCGTTCCAACCCCACACCATGCTGCGGTAAATCCCAAGGGGACCTACCTCGTCGTTTTCTCCGACGATGATAGCCACGCGGATGTCGCAGGATTGCATGTCGCCGCTGTGGTCAAGGAAAACGCCGCCTAAGGGCGTGACTAACTCGTTAATTCATT
>JBEEHO010000258.1:0-7434 GCA_041167425.1 Verrucomicrobiota bacterium
TCCCTGGGCGATTCTCTCGATTTTCTCCCGGGCAAATCGCTCGGCGAGATTTTTCTCGAGACGGACGCTCATCCTTCCGACAAAGAGGCGCCCGATTTCGACCAGCAGATCCTGAAACTCTCGGAGCGTCTTCGCACGGAACCGGCCGCGCCGCTGGTCGCTGTTGCGGATCAATTGTTGGCGCAGGCGCGCCAGCATTACTCCAGTAAAGGCGACTCCTGCAATCTTCTCCACGACGTGCGTGATGTGCTCACGGGCTCGGCGCAGAACAAGGCTGCGGCCGCGGATTACATTAAGTGGCGCGTCGAAAACAAGAGTCCTTTTAAGTCCGCGTCGAAAACAGAAAGCGCGGAGGAGGAGAGCGCACCGAAGAAGACGGCCGCGGCCACGGTTGATCTGGAAAAAAATGCCCGGGAAGTGCCAGGTCCACTCAAGGCGCACTGGATCTATCTGGTCGGCGCCGCCACTTACAGAGGCGGGGACCGCACGGATTGTTTGCCGTGGTTCGAACGCGTGGTGAAAGAATTTCCCGGGCATCCGCGCGCGGAGATCGCGCTTTTTATGCAGGCGCGCTGCTGGTTTTCGGAATCACGGCGCGGCATTGAATCCCAGGACGAGCGCACGGAAGAGGAAGCGAAGGCGCTCGGGCCGGCGCGGAAAAAAGCCGCGGAAATGTTCGAGCGTTACCGGAAGCAGTATCCGCGTGGCCGCTTTGAAGCGGACGCACTCGGCTGGCTGGGCGCGCTGGCTTTCGATGGCGAAAATTATTTGAAGGCGCTCGAGTATTACATCGCGCAGGCGGAAACCCCGGGGCATCCGGAGACGATCAAGTCGGCGGTCTTCATGTGCGAAAAATGTCTCGTGCGCGTGGCTGAGAAAACCGACAGCGCGGCGGCGTTTTCATTAATCGCGCGGCATCCGCGGATAGCGATGGGCTTCACCTACCTCGTGCTCAGCGCGCCGGAAATGAAGAACTACGACGGCAAATACGATCAGCCGGCGGATGTGAAAAAATGGCGGCGCACGATGCTGCCCCGGATCGCGGCGGAAGTGGTGAAGCAAAAGCAAATCTACCAATCCGGCGACTGGCAACCGCGTTATCTGGCGATGCTGGCGCAGGCCGCGAGCGCGACGGGAAACCAGGAACAGGCCTTGCAGTTGACCAATCTCGCGCCCGCCGAACTCGAGCGAAGCGACGATCTGCTCATGGTGCGCGCGCTGGCCTTCCAACGCGCGGGCAAGGCGGCGGACGCCATCGCAACTTACCGGAAATTTCTGACCAGGTTTCCCAAATCGTCCATGGCCGCGGGCGCGCGTCTGCGTCTTGCTTTCGCCTTGCAGGATGATCATCAGGCCGGCGCGGCGGTGGTGGAGCTGCAGCGGATGCTGGCCACGCCAGACAGCGGGGAGAAGAAACCTGAGACGAAGACCGACGCGAAGACCGAGAAGGCGGATGCGGCCAAAACAGAGGACGACACGGAAACCAAAACGGAACCGGAAGAGATGGCGGATGCCAAGACTCTTGAATCCGGAGGGGCGCGCTACACGACGGCTGAGACTTACCCGGACGGTGAAGAGGAGTGGGACATGAAAGTGAGCGCAGTCTATCCCAACATTACCGGCGCTGATGAAGACCAGGTCCAGCAAGCAATCGATACGCTGCTGAATTTTGCGCCTTTGACGGAGCTGGCCACGGCGATCGATGACGCCAGCTTCGACAATGAGGCCAAAAAGGATCTGCGCGCGGTCATCGCGCAACGCTATCTCGCGCAGGAAAATTTTGCTGAAGCAAAAAAGTTCATGCCTCCGGACCAGTTCAAACTCGTCGCGGCAAAGATCGAGACTCTGACGCTGGCTGCTGCCGGTCCGCCGCAAGAAAAAGCCGAAGAGATGTTGCGGCTCGGAAACGCCTGGGCCGAGGCGCGGGGCCAGCTCTTGCGCGTGCCACTCGACACCAGCCTGCATTTTCTGAAGCGCTACACTCCCCTGAATGCGATGAAGCGTCGCGATAACGGCCGCTCGCTTCACCTCAAGAATGTCGACCCCGAACTGGAAGAGCGCGACGAGCTGCGGCATGCCTCGCGCTGGTGGTTGAGCGCGGCGCGGGCACGGCCTGGAACACCGTTGGGCGCACAGGCGCGCTGGAAGGCATTGGAAGCGATGCCGAAGATCGCCGCCGCGTCGGAATATGCCGAGCAGTTAGCGCGCGAAATAAAAGGGGACGCGGTTTCCCGCGAGATTTACGAGAAACTGCGCGCTGAAGCTCCGAATTCCATCGAGGCAAAACGTCTGGCCGCTTATTGGAGCTTTCCGCCCGCGCCGAAGCCCGAGGACCAGGAATACGACACGTCTGGCAAACGCGATGCAAATATTCTCGGTTATCCCGACGAAGATTTCGGGGCCTTCGAGAAGAAAACAAATGCGGACGACAACGACCAGGGCGGCTGGAGCGACATAACCAAACGGATCGGTCTCCTGCCAGAGAAGGCCAACGCCGCAACTCCCGCGGCCATGGCGAAGGAGGTTCGCGACCTTGACAATCTTGCGCGAAAAAATATCTCAAGTATTGATGGCGCCAGTTGCATTAATTTCCTGGACGATCTCGCGCAATTCGTTTCCGAAGCGAATCTCACATCGGAGATGGTGAAAATCTACGTCGGCATCCGGTTTGACGTGCTTGAGAGCAATGGCTGGGACCGACCCTATGGCGCCGAGGTTCCTCCCAGGAAAAAGGACGATGAGATCAGGGCGGAGATCGACGCGGCGCTCCAAAATCCCATCATGCAACCGGTGGCGGATTACCTTGAGTTCAGCCGCATCGGACTAAAGGCGGGAGACCGGACATTGGTCAAAACCGATATCCCCGACCTGAAAGGAGATGACGGCGCAGGCAGCTACACTTCCCGCGATCACGCGGGCCTGGAAAAAATGGCTCGCGATTTTCTGAAGAAATATCCGCGCAGCCACAAGCGCGAAGCTGCTCTCTTCGTCATTGCCCGATCGGTCCAGGCGCTGTCGCGTCCCTACGTCTGCAATGTAAGTGTTTCAGTGCCGGGCAGCGCCCCGGACGCCGACAACGCCGACATCGTCCAGAAATCTTATGAACGGGAGCCCTTCGATCCCAAGCGGGTCCTCGGAGCGCTGGATGATTACGATCGCGAATTTCCCAATGGCCGCTACGCCGCCGATAACCGCAACCTCCGCGCGATGACGCTTTGGCGCATGCATGACTGGGAACGCGCGCTCGACCTGACCCTGGCGCAGCTGGATGATAAATCGAAACCTGATCTGCATCTGGAAGCGGCGGTGCGGCTGGCGAACATTTTCGCCGGGCTCGCGCAGGCGGAATACCGCGCCGATCTGCTCGACGCGATCAGGTCGAAACCCGCCGCGATCCCCCGGCTCAAGGAATTTCTGACGGAGGCGCCAAAGGAGCGCACGCATCCACTGCGTTACCTGGTTAGTTACCTCAGCGACCAGCTGAAGCTAAAGGCCGTGGCGAGTAATTGATGCTGGAAGGAGGACTTGGACGCGCCGGAGTCCCATGAGATGAAACAGTTACTTAACCGTTACTTTCCAGTGTCAGTCTTAGTTACTACCTTGCTGTTACTCGCGCCCGAAGTAGCGCTGGCCCGAGCTGGAGGAGGCGGCGGCGGCTTTGGAGGCGGATCTCATGGCAAGGGTGGCTGGCTGAATATTATCGCGCTGCCCGTCATGCTTATCTATGCGGCGATCGTCACGGCCCAGGTGAGACGGAAAAGCCAGGCGTGCAAAGAGCTCCTCGCCAGATTGGAGAAACAGGACCCGGCCTGGGACCTGGATGCGATCAGGCGCCGGGTGTCCCAGGTTTTTTTCAAAGTGCAGGAGGCCTGGATGGAGCGAGACCAGAACATCGCGAAAGATTGCATGAGCCAGGCGATCTTCGCGAAACACAAGATGCAAACCGACGAGCTCATCGCGCAGCATCGGAGGAACGTCCTCGAGGACGTCAACCTGAGCGAAACTGAAATCGTCGACGTAGAAGACTTCGCCGATAACAAGAGAGACCGGTTTTGGGTTTACCTTAAAGGCACAATGAAAGATTTCATGGCCGACGATAGAACGAGGGATATCGTTTCCGGGAAAGATTCGGTAGAGAGCTTTACCGAACTGTGGAAATTCATTCGAGCAGGAGACATGTGGGTCCTGGATGAGATCGACCAAACAGTTTCCGTGTTCGACCTGAGAGGGTTCAAGGCCACGACGGATAGCTCGACTGTGTAAGTGATCGAGGCTGCTACGGCCGCACGAGAAGGAAACTTCTCGACAGATGTCTTGACGGAACGGCGAGGATTGAACAGTTAATTCACTCTGGGAGCTTTACTCCTTCCCCCCTGAGATCGTTCGCGTACCTACAGCGAAAACCGGATGGTTTCGAAGGGATATTTTGTGCTTGACTCTTTTTGGGCGGGAGGATTACAACGGTTTTACCCCTAAAACAACCCCTTCGCTCTCATTACGCAATGAGCGCGTTTCCCCTGACTAAATTCACCCCCAAGAATATTTGTTTATGAACGTGATGACCTCTTTTCTGAAGGCAGCGACGAGTGGTTGGCATTTCAAGTTCGCCGTCGCTGGTCTTCTCATGACCGGTTTCTCTTTAACGGCGATGTCCCAGGCGATTCCCACGCCCACACCCGTTGTCACCTCCTCGCAAGTTCCCCCCGACGTAAGCATCCCATCGACATTCACGGGAAACGCGATCGCATTTTTCGACGATTATTCGTGGCGGACTTTTGTCGCCCTGGTTTGGCCGGGGCTCCAGGGCCAACGAGGCATGCCTGATCCAAAGCAAACGGTAGGTGGGACCGGGCCGCGCGTGTTTGAAACGTTCAAGGCGCTGCCTGAGGTATTTCATAACGACGGCAGCCCACCGAGCGGTTGGAACGACTTTGACCCGGCCCAATACAATCCGTGTGGCACGACCGCGGCCTGGGGCGACATGACCCTGGCCTCGTTCTCAAAGTTTAGCGACCTGGGCCAGGCCGGTTTCGGTAACCTGGTAGGTCCGTTGGTTGCACAAGGAAGCACGCCTACCTATGTCCATTACCTCACGTTATATAATCAGATCGAGTTCGAGCAGATCGTCTCAACTAACTGGTACTTAAGAGCGAAGCTGCCAGCTACTCTTACCTTCAAGGTCAACTCGCTGGATCTGAAGTCGGCCTGGATGGATATGACGTTTGCCAGGCATCCGGAACGTTACTATACGCGCATGGCTTCGGTGATGGATCCGGCCACCGGGGAATGTTCGCAGAAAACGGTAGGTCTGGTTGGGTTGCACATTGTGCAAAAGACAGCCACCCGGCCCCAATGGATCTGGTCCACCTTTGAGCAGGTGGATAACGTGCCGCCCGCGCAACCCGGCGCACCCGGGACGTTCGGATTCAATGACGGCAGTGGTAAGCCGCAGCCTTCTCCTAATCCATATCCACTTAGCCCGCTGCCGATTCCGGTGCCGCCACCTTTTAATGTGACCCGCGCGTTACCGATTCATTCGTCCACCCAAAGCACCAACGCCGCCTATCAGAAGGCCTTGAAGAGCCAGGGCAGCGGAGTGTGGCAGTTTTATCAGTTGGTCATGACCCAGTGGCCGCTTCAGCTGAACCCGCCGAATCCCATTCCGCCGAACCAATCAGGAGGACCTGCCAATACCTTCCCTGGCACGGGCGCCACCACCACCTTCTCCAATACTACTCTGGAGACTTTCGACCAGGGGAAGCCTAAGACCGGCCAGGGCGGAACTGGCTGTATGGCTTGTCATACCATTACGCAAACTGCCACGGACTTTCTTTGGTCGCTCAAGGATCACGCCTTTCCGCCGAAGATCCCGGGCTTAATGATGCAGGACGTCGAGATGCGAAACCTTAGGACAATGATGCAGACCACCCGGCAGGCGCAGATTCCCAGTGAGAAAACAAAACCGAACCCGAAAGTAAAACCAACACCTCGCCCGTAACTCAAGACATAACCAGGCGGCGATCGTCCATCGCTGATGCCAGCGGAAATTACCGGCGAGAAACCGTAACAACCCCACAGAAGGAGAAAAATATGGCCCCCATCGCAAGTCCAAAATTCGCCGATATCCAAAACATGTTGGATGCTATCGCCGCGGCAGACACCGGCAATCCGCTCTCAAACGCTCCCCATAATACCAGTGATGGCAGCCCGTTCTGGCGCCAAACCGGAAAAGCGGATGCGGATTATCAAGCCTTCACCACAGGCGGCGTCCCTAATTTCGGCGACCCAATTATGGATCCGAACGCCCCTCTTAATTCCCTCTTTTACCTTATGCTTCTGGGGACTGGTCCCGGCCCGCAGATGCCGCTGGGAGGGCCTTACATTACCGACGCGAACTACAGCGTGAGCGTTAACGGAACTAACATGACCGGACAGGATATCAACACCAGCATCCAGTCCTGGCTCACGAATGGTTTTCCGCAGTAAGATCGCACCCTACTAGGGTTGACGCTCACGAATAGCGGCGAGGATCCCCGCGATGACTTCATCGCGCGGCTTCGCGCCGAGATTGCCCTGGCCGTGAATGCGAACGCTCACGGCGTTCGCTTCCATATCGCGATTTCCAATGACGAGCATGGTGTGGACTTTCATCTGCTCGGCGCTCGCGATCTTGGCTTTGATGTGATCGGTGCTGGCGTCGAGTTCGCAGCGGACTTGTTGCGCGCGTAGTTCCGCGTGGATTGCACGCGCGTATTCGAGCAGCGGCGCTTCATCGCCAATGGGCAGGATGCGGACCTGCTCGGGCGAGAGCCAGAGAGGAAAGTTGCCGGCGTAATGTTCGATGAGGAAGCCGATGAAACGTTCGTGGGTGCCGAGCGGCGCGCGGTGAATGCAGAGTGGCGTTTTCTCGGTGTTATCGCGATCTTTGTAAACGAGATTAAACCGGCGCGGCTGGGCGAAATCGACCTGGTTCGTGGTAATGGTAAACTCGCGCCCGATCGCGCTCCAGACCTGGACGTCGATCTTGGGTCCGTAGAAAGCAGCTTCGTTAGGCACTTCGACGTAGTTGATGCCGGCGCGCTGAAGGACACCGCGGGTCATGTCTTCGGTTTGTTTCCAAAGTTCCGGCTCGTCGACGAACTTTTCGCCGAGCCGTGCTGGGTCGTGGGTCGAGAAGCGCATGACGTATCGGTCGATGCCGAAAAGCTTGAAGTATTTCAGATACATCTCGTTGACCGCGTTGAACTCGGACTCGAACTGGTCCGGCGTCATGTAGAGATGCGCGTCGTTCATCTGCAACGAACGGACACGCATCAGCCCAAATAGCTCACCGCTCTGCTCGTATCGATGGCAAGTGCCATATTCGGCGAACCGCAGCGGTAAATCGCGGTAACTTCGTGGCAACGCGGCGTAAAGCTTGTGGTGATGAGGACA
>JBEEHO010000259.1:0-5878 GCA_041167425.1 Verrucomicrobiota bacterium
GCGTTGAACTGGATGAAAACCAAATTCCAGATTTCGATGCATCGCGGGTCGCCGCGGTTCACCAGGCTCCCCCGCGTAGCCCCATCGGGCGTGAGATCAACGTGCAGCTCGGAGCACGGGCCACACGGCCCGGTCTCACCCATCATCCAGAAATTATCCTTCTTGTTCCCATCGACGATGTGAATCGCCGGATCGAGATCGGCCGAGCGAAAGAGGCGCACCCAGTGATCATGCGCTTCTTGGTCGAACTCGCTCGGGTCGCCCGGTCCCGGCCGGTAAACCGTCGCGTAAAGCCGCGACGGAGGAAGTTTCCATCGTTCCACGACGAGTTCCCACGCCCACTCGATTGCTTCCTTCTTGAAATAATCGCCGAAGCTCCAGTTCCCGAGCATTTCGAAAAATGTGAGATGATACGTATCGAGCCCGACGTCATCGAGATCGTTATGCTTGCCGCCGGCGCGAATGCATTTCTGGGTGTCTGCGACCCGCGGCGGATGCCAGGATGCCTTTTGTTGCCCGAGAAAAATCGGAACGAACTGGTTCATTCCGGCATTGGTAAAAAGCAGATTCGGCGAGTCCGGCAAAAGGGGTGCGGAAGGCACGATGGTGTGCTGTTTCTCGCGAAAAAAATCCAGAAAAGATTGTCGGATTTGCGCCGAAGTCATGTGGATTGAAACTCAAGGAGCCGAAGCAGATTTCCAAATGGAAATCTCGTCTAACGAAGGCAGAACAGGAGGTACGGCCCTCCCGGGCGGATTACTTCTTGTCCTCGTCGAGCTTGGCTTTCACCGCCGTCTCGATTTCTTCGTAGAGGGCCGGATCGTTCTTCAACGCTTCTTTGCCAGCGTCGCGTCCTTGCGCGAGCTGGGTGCCCTTGTAGCTGAGCCACGAGCCGCGCTTCTCGATGATCTGTTTCTCCAGCGCGAGATCGAGCAGCGCGCCGGTGGAAGAAATCCCTTCGTTATACATGATGTCGAACTCGGCTTCCGTGAAGGGCGGCGCGACTTTGTTCTTCACTATTTTCACGCGCGTCCGATTGCCGGTGACCACCCCGTCGGTTTGTTTGATGGCGCCGATGCGACGGATATCCACTCGCACACTGGCGTAAAACTTCAGCGCCTTGCCGCCCGGCGTTGTCTCGGGATTGCCAAACATCACGCCGATTTTCTCGCGGATCTGGTTGGTAAAAATGCAGCAGGTCCGCGCTTTCGAAATTAACGAAGTCAATTTCCGCAACGCCGCGCTCATCAGCCGGGCCTGCGCGCCGACCGTGACATCGCCGATTTCACCTTCGAGTTCCGCTTTCGTGACGAGCGCCGCGACGGAATCGAGGACGATGACGTCGAGCGCATTTGAACGAACAAGCGTCTCGCAAATGCGGAGAGCTTCTTCACCCGAGCTGGGTTGCGACACCAAAAGATCGTCCAGGTTCACGCCCAGGCGCCGCGCATATTGTGGATCAAGCGCGTGCTCGACATCGATGAACGCCGCCAAGCCGCCCCGTTTCTGCGCCTGCGCGATCACGGTCAGGGTGAGCGTGGTTTTGCCGGAAGATTCGGGGCCGAAAACCTCGACCACACGTCCGCGAGGAAAACCTCCGACTCCGAGCGCGCGATCGATCAGGATGTTACCGGTCGGAATGACATCGATGTCGACGATGGACTCGTCGCCGAGCCGCATGATCGCGCCGTCGCCGAAGTCTTTCGCGATCTGTTGGATCGCCAGATCGAGATTTTTATTGCGGGCGGCATTGACCTTGTCTTCGCCGGTTTTGTCTTCGGTTTTCGTGGCCATAGGGAACCGTGTAAGTACGGCCAGTGGCGCGCTTCGCCAAGTAGAAAAGCTCCGCGAAGCTGTAGGAAAAATACGACAGGCCGCAAACCTCGCGGCTTGCGGCCTGCACCCTGACTAAATTCCGCTCCGCTTCTTAGGCGACGGCGATCTTGCGCGGCTTCACCTGCTCAGCCTTCGGCAGAATCAGGGTGACGACGCCCTGTTCGATCTTCGCGCTAATTTTCTCGGCGTCGATCGACGGATCGATTTCAAAGGAGCGGCGGAAATTTTCCGGCCGCGATTCCCGATGGATGAGCGTGCCTTCGATGGAAGGCATGGCCCGCCGTCCCAGAATCGTGAGTTCATTATTTTCCACCCACATCTCCAAATTTTCCTTGCTGACGCCAGGCATCTCGACTTCGAGCGTGTAGCCATCGGCGTTTTCGAGAACGGTGGCGGAGGGCGAGATGAATTGTTCCGTGGCCTGACGCTCACCGTTGCTGCTGCGATTTTCGCGAACTAAAGTGTTCATTGATTTTCCTTTCTTGAAAGTTGGTTAGCTGAGGTTGATTTGGATTTGCTTCGGCTTCGCTTCCTCGGCCTTTGGCAGTGTCACCGTGAGGATTCCATCTTTGTAAGTGGCGTTGACCTTGGTCACGTCGACTCGCGTCGGAAGCGTGACGCTGCGACGGAATTTTCCAGTGAAGCGTTCAGTGCGCGCCGCGCCCTCTTTGACGGTCTCGTCTTTGCGTTCGCCACTGATGGTCAATGTCCCGTCCTGGAGCGAGATTTCGATGTCCTCCTTGCGCAGGCCCGGGAGCTCGACGACGGCAACGATGTTATCGTTGTTTTGATAAAGATCGAGCGCCGGAGTCCAACCGGAAAACAACTGCGACTGGCGGCCGAGGCCCGACCAAAAGGGCAACTCCATGAGAGTGTCGATGTCGTTCCGCAAATTTGCCCAGCGATCAAGCGATGGCAGCATCACAGAATTTGGTGTTTGGTAACGAATTAAGCTCATATGATTTCCTTTGTTGATATTAAGTGTTTTGAAAAGCTTGCTTCTTTCCAAGCGAAAAAAATGCCAGCGGATACCACCGGGTCGCTGAATTGCGTAACTCACTGAAATGAAAACCTTTGGAGACAATCTCGAACGACCGAGGACTAAGGTAATAGGCACTAATTGGCGCACCATTAACCCCACCTCTTAGGTGTGAGATGAGACAAAATTTCACAGACGAGAGGATGATGCGCGCCGCTCTGAGAGAGGCGCGCAAGGCTCTCGGGCGAACAAGCCCAAATCCAATGGTGGGCGCCCTGCTTGTGCTCCACCAAAAGATTGTCGCGACCGGACATCATGCCAGCGCTGGCTTGCCCCATGCGGAAATCGAATGCCTCCGCCGCTTCAAAAAATCGGTGCCGGAGAATGCGGTTTTGTACATTACCCTGGAGCCCTGTTCGACTATGGGTCGCACTGGTCCCTGCGCAGAAGCGATCATCCGAGCCGGCGTCCGGCATGTAGTCATCGGCGCGACGGACCCAAATCCAAACCACGCCGGACGCGGAATCGAAATCCTGCAGAAGGCCGGCGTTGAAGTGCGCAGCGGCGTTTTGGATGAAGAATGTTCTTCGCTCAACGACGCCTACAACAAATGGATCACAACCAGGCGTCCGTTCGTCATCGCCAAATGCGGGATGAGTCTTGATGGAAGATTAGCGGCCCCGCCCGGAGAGGCACGGTGGATCACCAGCGCCGCGTCGCGCCGGCACGCTCACCGTTTACGCGCTCAGGTGGACGCTATCCTGATCGGCGCTGAAACATTGCGCGCCGATAACCCCCGCCTCACCGTGCGCGGCGTGCGCGGAGCGAAGCAACCATGGCGTGTCGTTCTTTCTCGATCCGGCTCTTTGCCGCGGCGGTCGCATCTCTTCACGGACCGCTTCGCCGAGCGCACGATCGTTTCTCATGAAGCGAATCTGGAGATGGTCTTGCGCAATCTCGGCGAGAAGGAAATCACCAGCGTGCTCATCGAAGGTGGCGGTGAAATTCTCGGGCATGCCCTGGATCAGCGCCTCGTGGATAAGGTTCAGGTTTATGTGGGTCCAGTCTTTACCGGTGGACCGGTTCTTTCCTTTGCTGGAACTGGAGCCGCCTCTACCGCAGAGGCGCCGCGGCTCGATCGTGTCCGCTATGAACGGATCGGCCCAGATATTTGTGTCACCGGATACCCGGCCTATCACGACGTTTCATCCGAATAGTTTTTAGTAACTTTACGTCTTAATTATGTTGGCGGTTATTAACTTCACGAAAGGGTCTAATATGAAATGGAAAAGGTTTCTTCTAATTGGCTTGGCTGTCGGAGCTTTTGCGTTCGCGGCGGCTCCTCGCACTGAAGCGCGAGTTTCTGTGGGAATCGGATTCGGCTTCCCCGGGATTGGATACTACGACTCCGGCTATCCCGGTTATGGTTACAATCCCTACGGCTACGATTACTTCGGCCCGCGCTACTATGCCCGGCCGGTCGTTTACGTGAGCCCTGGATATTACTGGTATCATGGGCGGCGCGTTTACTATCCGCGGCGGCACCATCGCTATTATCGCTGAGCTTCGGGATAATTTCCCGCCGGTCTCATTTGAGGCCGGATCGTCGGATCGCGCGTGAGGAGAGACGCGTCCTTTACAAGAGGACGCTCTCTTCCAACGAATTGTTATCGTCGGAAGCGAGGAGATCGTCCAAATCGGCGATCACTTCGTAATCTTGAGCGCTAATAATTGCCAGTTTGTCTGGCTCGGTTTCCACAGCTCGCGGAACAGAGGTCTGCGATTTGAGGAAGACCACGGCGATCAGGGCCACACCCACGCCGGCGGCGGGAAGCAACCGGCGCAGGCCGAACCACGCGGGCAAAGCCGGCCATCCACCGGCTTGGCGGCGGGTCTCGCGCACCACATTACGCGCGAAGAATGGCGAGACTTCCGGCTCAGCCGCACGGCCAAGAAGGTCCCAAAGTTTCTCATCATCCTCTCGCTTCATAATCGGCTGATTGAACTCCTCTGATGCGTTAAAGTTGCGGAACCAAGCGGACCTCAGGCAACGCTTGGGTTAAGTTTCCGCCGCCTCGAGGAAACCTTCCAACTGCCGGATCCGGGTCGGATGCCGCATTTTGCGCAACGCCTTGGCTTCGATTTGGCGGATGCGTTCGCGCGTGACGCGAAATTGACGGCCCACTTCCTCCAGGGTCCGGCTGTATCCATCCACCAGCCCAAAGCGCTGCTCGAGCACCTGACGCTCGCGCTCGGTTAAAGTCTCGAGCACATCCTTGATCTTCTCTTTCAGGAGAACGATCGCCGTCATATCGCTCGGGTTTTCCGCGCCCTTGTCTTCGATGAAATCGCCGAAATTTGTTTCTTCACTTTCGCCCACGGGCGATTGGAGCGAGATGGGCTGCTGCGCCATTTTCAAAACCGCGCGCACCCGGTCCACCGGCAGCAGGATTTCTTCCGCTACTTCTTCCGGCGTGGGTTCACGTCCGTATTCCTGGACGAGCTGCTTCTGCACGCGCATCAGCTTGTTGATCGTCTCGATCATGTGCACGGGGATGCGAATCGTGCGCGCCTGGTCTGCGATCGACCGTGTAATCGCCTGCCTGATCCACCAGGTGGCGTAAGTGGAAAATTTGTAGCCGCGCCGGTATTCGAATTTCTCGACCGCCTTCATCAACCCCATGTTCCCCTCCTGGATCAGATCCAGGAAAGAGAGGCCGCGATTCGTGTATTTTTTCGCGATGGAAATAACGAGCCGCAAATTCGCTTCCACCATCTCCGTCTTGGCCCGCAGCGCCTTGTGCAGCCAGCTCTTCAACGCGCGATACTGCTCCGTGTATTCCTCGAGCGAAAGCCAGAGCGAGCTCTCCAGGTCGCGGGACTTGATGCCGAGCGGCGAACGCGCGCCATTCTCGCGCGGATGCTTGCTCATCTCGCCCTGGAGCACCGTCAGCACGAGATACTTTTCGTCCGCGAGGTGCACGAATTCCTCGGTCACCTTTTGTTTGAAATAGAATTTCGGATACAGCTTTTGGAGCGAGCCGACGGATTTCTGAAACGTCT
>JBEEHO010000260.1:0-7967 GCA_041167425.1 Verrucomicrobiota bacterium
TTGTTCTTGGCGAAGTTCAGTTTGATCGAATTCGATTTGTCGCTCGCGAGAAGTGAAACGCGGCGCAGCGAATTAAGAAACGTTTCGCGCTCAAGCGTCACGCGCTCCTTGGCTTCGCTTGGAATTACCTGCCGGTAATTCGGATAATTTCCCTCGATCAACTTCGACACGAGCAGGGTGTTGTTCAGATCGAACGCGATCTGGCCGCTGCCGACGCTCATCTTCACCTCGCCTTCATCCGTCAGCAGTCGCTGCAATTCCGTCACCGCCTTCGTCGGCACGATGATATCGGCCTCATGACTGCGCGGGAATTCGAGCTCGATGTCCACCATCGCGAGCCGGCGTCCGTCCGTGGCCACGAGCGTGAGCTTGTTTTCCTTGAGGCTGAAGAGGAGACCGTTCAGGACGTAACGCGTTTCGTCGGTGGAAATCGCATAGGAAGTTTTCCGCAGCCCGTCGCGCAAATCCTTTTGCCGAATCGTGATTACTTTCGCGTTTTCGAATTTCGGCAGGGGCGGGAACTCTTCCTCGGGCAGGCCGAGGATTTTGAAAAAGCTTTGGCCGCTTCTGATCGACGCCGCATTTTTTCCATCCACTTCGATCTGCACTTCGCTCGAAGGCAACTCGCGGATGATGGTGAAGAGCCGGCGCGCCGGCAGCGTGGTCGCGCCTTCTTTTTCGACGTTCGCTTCGAAACTGCCGCGCACGCCGACATCGAGATCGGTCGTGGTGAGATGGACTTCGTTGCCTTTGGCCTGCAGCAAAACGTTCGAGAGAATCGGGAGTGTCGTCCGCGTGCTGACGACGTTCTGCACTTGCGCCAAACCTTCGAGCAACTTTTCTTTCGTGACGCTGAATTTCATGCGGGTACGGAAACTATGATGTAAGGCTTACGATTTTATTCGGCAACCGCAATCTCGATTCCAGCATCCCGCGCTCCATTGATCAACGCTTCAGGGCGCTGTCGATGAAGGAGATCGTTTGCCGCAAGTTGTCCTGCTCCTGCATGCGGCGCTTCACGAGTTTGCACGCGTGGAGCACGGTGCCGTGATCGCGTCCGCCGAAGGCATCTCCGATTTCGTTTAGCGACGCCTTGGTCAATTCCCTCGCCAGATACATCGCGATCTGTCGCGGGAAAGCGATGTTCGCGGGCCGGCGTTTGCTCGTCATATCGGCCAGGCGCACGTCGTAATGTTCCGCCACCCGCCGTTGAATTTGCTCGATCGTGATCGCATGCCGCGCTTCTTCCTGGAGAATATCTTTTAACAAATGCTCGACCACTTCGTTGGTCAGCTCCTTGCCGCTGAGGGAAGCGAAGGACGCCACGCGCATGAGCGCGCCTTCCAGCCGGCGGACATTGGTGCGAATGCGCGTGGCCAGGAAATTAAAAGTTTCGTCGCGCAGTTTGATGTCGAGGGTGTGGGCCTTTTTTCGCAGAATGGCCATGCGCGTTTCCACGTCGGGCGGCTGGAGCTCGGCGGTGAGGCCCCACTCGAAACGCGAGACGAGCCGGTGCTCGAGATTCGCGATCTCGGATGGTGGCCGATCGCTCGAAAGGACAATCTGTTTATGCCCATCGAAGAGCGTGTTGAAGGTGTGGAAAAATTCCTCCTGGGATCGCTCCTTCCCGCCGAGGAATTGGATATCGTCGATCAGGAGCAGGTCGGCCTGCCGATAACGTTTGCGAAATTTGACCAGATTGTTGTGCTGGATCGCGTCGATGAATTCGTTGATGAAAAGTTCGCTCGAAAGGTACATCACCTTCGCGTTTTTCTTTTTCATCCCGACGTATTGCCCGATCGACTGCATCAGATGCGTCTTGCCCAGGCCGACCCCGCCGTAAATGAAGAGCGGGTTGTAGGTTCGCGCCGGGGACTGCGCCACCGCGAGACTGGCCGCGTGTGCGATCTCATTGTTCGGCCCGACCACGAACGATTCGAAACTGTTCCGCGGATTCAGGCCGAGCGCGGTGCTCGATTGTTTCGCGTCGCGGAAATTTTCTCGCGATTCCTTGCCCGCCTTCTCAGGCAGATCCTCTTCCTCCGATTCGACGGGGCCATCGGAAGCCGAAGAAAATTTCACCGTGCGCGGCGCGCCAAAAGCCGTGACGATGGCCGCCTGCAATGCCGCCATGTGATTACTCTCAATCCAGAATTGGTAGATATTGTTTGGAACGCGGAAGGTAAAGGCGTCATCCGTTGCATGGACGAGATGCACCGCGGAGAACCAGCGCTTGAAAGTATCGGGGCTAACCTGGGGTTTTAGCGCTGCCGACAATTTCTGCCACAACTGAGCGTAGTTCTCTTCCATGCCGACTTGTTAACAGGGTTAAACAACCTCCCGCGCGAGGGGCGGAAGCGAAAAGCGCGAGGTAAAATGGAATGCATGGGTGGCGTTTCGCAGGTCGCGCCGAAGTGAGGTTTCTGGGGAAACCCGCGCGAAATCTGCGAAACACGAGGGGAAAAGGGCATGTTCATCTGTGGGCGAAGGGCGCACGAGGGAGAAAAATAAACGAGCGCAGCTTAAGGGAGCGGCTCTGGCAGGTGTTATACTCATTCTAGCTCTTGGAAATTTCGGAAAACTGTTCACATCTTATTAACACCAGCGCGGTTCCCTCTCTGCCAGCGGCTTGAGATTAGAAACCGCGAAAAGATGCGACAAGCAAAAAGCTGAACTTTATTTTCGATCGCGCTTCAAAAAATTCTTGACGAAAAATCACGGCGAAGGTTCGCGCGGATCCATTTGCCGGTGCCGCGCGCGGTGAAGTTGACCCAATGCTCTCGCACGCGCAACATTGCAGCCGAATTCGCGTCGCTCTCCATCGTCGCGTCCCCTGAAAATGCGCTTCAATTCATTTCGCCGAATCAAAAACCGCGCGGGGAACGTCCGAGTTTTTCTGGTGGCCTCGCTCGCGCTGCTGCTTTCCGCAGCCCCAGTGCTCGCCCTCGATGACATCCCTCCGCCGTTCGGATTCCACTGGAACGACTCGATGACGAAGGTCGAGCAGGTGCTTCTGGGGGCGAAGGCAAAGATCGCCGCGAAGGACCGAAAAGAGAAACGTGACGTGTGGACGGTCGAAGGACTCACGCAACCGGGTCTCAAGCGGACGCTCTTCACTTTCAAGGAAGGTTTCCTCATCGAGGTGGAATTGCAGTACGAATATCCGGACTGGAGCATCGAGCGTTACAACGATCGCATGGGTGAGATCCGCCGTTACTTCGACGCCAAATTCGGCACCGGAAAACTGGTTTCGCGCGCGCGCGATGCGGATTCCGACGTGATCCAGACGCTGGTTGGCTATCAATGGATCGTCAACGGCACAATGCTGGAGCTTTTCTATTTTTCCGCTCAGCGCGACACGATGGTGTTCCGCAGCATCACGGTCACCTACAAAGCGATTTGAAGGTGAGGCTCGCGGGTGAGACTCCCGCACAGGTAGCGACGCCCGGCAATTTTTTCGTGCGAGGATGTGACGGTTGAACGTCGGTCGCGCAAATATCCCCGGCGCGCGCGGCTTCGCTCGGAATGACAGGAGAAGCCGGCGTGAGAGATAACCGGAAAAACAGCCGCGGGAATTTCTCCGATCGAACATCCTGTCGTTCGTTAGGCGAGGGGCGCTAAAGCTTTCCCAGCGTTTCGCGCTGCAACCGCTTCAACCGGCTCGCCAGACTCGCTTTCGCGACGGAGCTCATTCGATCGATGAACAAAATGCCGTTCAGGTGATCGACTTCATGCTGCAACGCCCGCGAAAGTAATCCCGCCGCTTCGATCCGTACCGTTTCTCCCTCGAGCGTTTCGGCTTCGACCTCGACCGAGATGGCGCGATCGATCTCGGCGTTGATGTCCGGAAAACTGAGACAACCCTCATTCCCGGAATCGCTCTCGTTATGCAAACGCAGTTTCGGATTGAGCAGAACGAGCGGCATCGCGCTGGCGGGATCCACCTCGACACCATTCAACTTCATGGCACTCGGGCGATCCTCGACCTGCGAAACGTCGAGGACGGTGAGCTGTAGCGCCGCGCCCACTTGCTGGGCGGCGAGGCCCACGCCATTCGCGGCCTGCATCGTCTCCAGCATGTCCGCGGCGAGAGAGCGAATTCGCTCGTCCACTTCCTCGATGGGTTTGCCCTTCGCGCGCAGAATCGGGTCGCCGTATTTTTTGATCGGCAGTTTCATTTCTCGCCGTGCGTGAACGCCGGCAGGTTTTTTACCCCGGCCAGCTTTAACGCGTCCATCACTTTGATGATCGTGCCGAACGAAGCTTTCTTATCGGCCTGCAGCGCGAGGGCTGATCTGCGCGTGGGCGCCAGATTCTTCACGGCGCTTTCCAGTTCCTCCACGTTCACGACCTGGCCGTCGAGCCGAACCTCGTCGTTCTCATTTACGCTCACGATCGCGTGTTCGACCTCGGTTGCCGCGTTCGCCGCGGTTTTCGAATCCGGAAGATTGATCTGAACTTCCGGCTGATCTTTTTTGAACGTGGTCGAGACGACGAAAAAGATGAGGAGAATCGTCAGGATATCGACCAGCGAAACGATGATGATGGAAGGCGCCCGCCTTTTCCGGACAGCGATCTTCATGGAAACAAAACCGGCGTGCCTGTCACGCGACTGGGGCGGTCGCCGGAACCGTTGCGCGCAATGGACGGGCTTCCTCGGTGCCGGTGCGGCCGTAATAACATTTGGCGATCAAATCCGAGACGATCGATTCCATCTGGACGGAGAGCACTTCGACCTTCTTCGAAAAATAGCTGAACCCGATCAGGCTCGGCACCGCGATGGAGAGACCGAAGATCGTGCAGTTGAGCGCCATCGAAATTCCGAGCGCCACGGCCTTCGTGTCCGATGCCCCGCTGCTTAAACCGAGTCCCGAGAAAACCTGCACGAGTCCCGACACGGTGCCGATCAGACCGATGAGCGGCGCGATGCCGGTGACGACTTCGAGCACGATCAACCCCCGCTCGAGCCGGACCAATTCGGCGCGCGCTTTCGTTTGCGCGAACTCGATGTTCTCCGCCCGCGGCCAGCGCAAATGCTGCAACGCGGCCCGCGTGATTCGGGCGAGCGAGGAGTTATCGTCGTTCACGATTCGCATAAGGCGCTCGGCACTTCCGCCGGGAACGAGCCGCTCGATTTCACTCTCGATCACCAGCGGCAGCACTTTCTTTTCGCGCAAGGTCAGGACGCTCAGGACGATCGTGGTGACGGTCACAATCGAGCACGCCAGGAGCGGCCACATGAAGAGACCGCCGCGGGTGAAAAAGTTCACCATGGTCTGGAGTGTTTCTGTCATCGGTGAGGAGCGAATTCGGGCATCATTGATTGGCGTAGGCGGTAAAGGAAAAATCCACGGGCATTTTGCCGTCGGGCAACGTCGCGATCAGGTCTGGCGGAATGGGAGGAATGTGCGCTTCCTGAAATGATTGCAAGCAGATGTTGGCGAAAGCTTCGTTCGCATTATTCGACACCACCCGCAACTTTTGCACGTGCCCGGCCGCATCCACTTCGGCCTCGATGTGCGCAGTCCCGATGCTGACCAGGTCCATTTTCGAATTCATATAGTAGTACCACCGAGAACCAATCGCGTCCGAGACGGCCTTTTGATAGCGGCCCAGCGGCGTTCCCACTGCATTCACTGCGGAAGGGCCACGGGTGCTGAGCCGACCGCTGATCCGGGTTTCCTGTTTTTGCGCCTGGTAATTGGAAGCGGCCACTTCCGGTTTCGGCCGTGGAGCAGGCGGCGGCACGGAGGCGCTGAGCACCGGCGGCGGAGATGGCTCGATTTCATCGGGCGCCTTGATCGGCGGCGGCGGCGAGGCCGTTAGCATCGCGAATTGCTCAGGCTCCGGTGTAGCAACAGGCGGCGCGGTCGGTTTCGCCGTCGGCGCTTCCGAAGGCTTTGCGCTCGGGGCCGGGGTCGGCGCCTGGGTGGGTTTCGATTCCGGCGCAACGCTGGGCTCCGCTTGCGGCTGCGGTTTCGACCCGTCGGTCGGCAGGGAAAATTGGTGCGTATCCAGATTAACGTTGGGGCGATCTTCGCCATTCTGCGTGGGCAGCGGGATATCGCCGGTGGCGGGAAGTTTACTCGCCGCGATCGAATTTGCGTTCGATTCGAAGGTCTGTTCTTTCGGTTTCTCCGCGGATTCCTTGGAGGGCTCTGTCTCCATAAAGGGCGGATTTTTCGGGACGGACGGCGGCGGCGGCGCGGATAAATCGACGAAGCTGAGCTCGACCGGTTTGTCCTCCAGCGGAGGCGTGGGAGTAAACGCACTGCCGAAAGCGGCGAGCGAGAATCCCACCGCCAGATGGAGAAAGAGCGAAATCAGAATCGCGACCCCGATTTTTCGGCCCTCTTTGGTTTGTTCCATCATTCAATGAGACCGCTTAGGGTCGAAGAGTGCTCAACGTTATCTGCCCCTGTCGTTGAGAGCTCTCCAATTGGCCGATCATATCGCACATCGTCTACCCTAACAACCTGCGCCCCCCCGGCGTTCGGGTCGGGGCCGCGCGGGGAGCAGCGCCACCTTTCCGCGCGTGGTGAAACAGATATTGCTGCGCATACCCGCCGTGCTCTCCGAAGTAAGTTGCGCAAAAGTCGCGGAGCTGCGCGCCCGTTACCTTCCGCTTCCGGGGGAAATATTTCTGCTTCAGGATACGCTCGATCCAGACGTCGATCGGAAACGCCCGCAACCGCTCGTAGGCAAACAGCATCACACAATTAGCAACCTTTGCGCCCACGCCGGGCAGCTCGCAGAGATGGGCCCGCAACGATTCATCGGAAAGCTTCCTCCAATGTTCGAGCCCGGCCTCGCCTGAGGCGACCAGCCGCGCGGTCGCGAGGAGATTCTTCGCCCGGTAACCAAGGGCGCACGCGCGCAAATCCTGTTCGGTGAGCTTCGCGATCCGTGATGGAGTCGGGAACGAATGCACTTCGAAGTCGAGCACCCGCTCACGTTTTCCGTAGCGGGAGCGCAAGACGCGCGACATCTGACGAATGTGCGCCACCTGTTTCATCGAGGAAGTGATGAACGTGGCAAGACATTCCCAGCGCGGTTGCCGGATGATTCGCAGGCCCTTGCAGAAATCGCGCGCGGCGCACATCGCCGGATCGTTCGGGAACGAACGGCAAATTTCTGCCAGCGGATGATCGAGCGCGAAATACTGGGCGATGATCTTTGCGGACACGCCACTGAAGAAGAGGCGATCCGCGCTCTGCTCCACATAAGCGCTCTTCTCGCCAATCGTTCCCACATATCCGACTCCGTGCTTTTCCCAATGGAAGATCTGCCCGGAATCCAGGGTTCTCGCCAAGTCAAAATCCGGCGTCGCGATCGCTCGCAATGAATTGGGTCGCACGGGGAATCATCTCCCAAGGAACGACGGTCTCCAAACCGCGCTTCGAGTTCAGAAACCGCTTTCCGGCTCGTCGTTTTTCTGGATGCTAGGACACGGAATGGAAAATCCCGTTTTCAATTCACGGTTGCTCATCGATACCGTGGTCCTGCTGGCCTATTTTTTTGGCATCGTGGCGCTCGGTCTTTGGGCCGGCCGGCGGAATAAAAATCTTCAGGACTTCGCGCTCGGTGGCCGGTCGATTCCGTGGTGGGCGGTGCTGGGTTCGATTATTGCCGCGGAAACGAGCGCCGCGACTTTTTTGGGAACGCCCGCTGAAGGTTTCAAGACCAGAGGCTACTTCTACGGCCAGCTCGTTATCGGCACGATCCTGGCGCGCATCGTGGTCGCCTTCACCTTCATTAAACCCTATTACGATTATCGGGTACAAAGCGTTTACGAATTTCTCACGGTCCGTTTCGGCACCAAAACCAAGAACATGGCGAGCGGGATTTTCCTCTTCACTCGAGTGCTGGGAATCGGCGTCCGCCTCTATCTCGGCGGCGCGATCATGGTGGTGATCTGGCGTTATCTTTTCCCGTCGCTCCCGGTGAGTTTGAACACCTACGTCTGG
>JBEEHO010000261.1:0-4537 GCA_041167425.1 Verrucomicrobiota bacterium
AACGGACCAGGGCCCAAAGCTACCAAGACCCCACCGCGTTGCGCGCGACCGAGCAAATGAGCCTGGATTCTGTGTCCGCCTTATTTCCAAAACGTGGCACCGTCACCGCTCCGGCCTCGAACGCGTCCTACCGAAATCTGCCGGGCCACAGTTTTACCTGGACTGGGCAGCGTTACGAAATTGACGGCCAACCGTTGCGGCTTTTTCGGTTTGCCGGATACGATCCCAGCCAGCCCCACCTTTTGAGCAAGCGACAGGGGGAAAAGCCGCCGGTGCTTCTTAGTCGCGAACCGGCCCTCGCGAGATTGTGCGAGGAATATCGCGAGGAATTATTGCACGCGATTTCCGCAGCGGACCGCACGGACCTGGGAAGCTTCGAGTCGCTTTCGGACGGCCTGAAAATCGATCGCCACATTCGCCGAATTTATCGCGAGGCTCTGGCGGAATTCCGGACAGGTGACGGCGCCGTTCCGCCCGATCCTTTTGCCGCGGGAGGAGCGGCTGCGTTGATCGAATGGTTGAACGAGCCGGTGGCCGGCGCTGCCGGGCCCATCAGCCGTTACCTCTTCGCCATTCGTGAATCGCGGCCCGACGTGCAGCTCGTCTTTCCGGATCCGCTGGGGGAAGACGCCGCCGCGTTTCTGGAATGGTTCGCGCTGCACGGCCGCCATGAAGAGCAGACGGCCGACGCCCTCGTTCCTGCTTACGCCTCCCCCCCGGCTACCGCTCCCGAAGCGGCCAAGGCGCGGCCTAACGAGCAGATAAATGTAGCCGGATATTTTCGCGCGGAGCTGGGCCTTGGAGAGGCGGCGCGATTGCTCCTGACGGCGCTGGAAGCATCAGGGGCCGCTTACCGCGCCATTCCCTACGCAGGAACGGTCAGTCGCCAGAATCATCCTTTCAAAAGTGGGCGCAAATCGGCCGGCACCGGCGACATCAATCTCATTTGCGTCAATGCCGATCAGCTTCCTCAATTCGCCCGGCAGAGCGGGGCACTCTTTCGCCCGGGACGATACTCGATCGGCGTCTGGTTTTGGGAGGTCGAGGATTTTCCCGCCGAGTTGCATCCCGCTTTCGATTACGTGGATGAAATCTGGGTCGCGAGTGAATTCATGCGCCAAACTTTGCTGAAGGTTTCGCCAAGACCCGTCTTCAAGTTTCCCCACCCCATCGTTATGCCGGAAATCGACCCCGCGCTTTCACGCGCCGATCTCGGTTTGCCCGAGCGTTTTTCGTTTCTCTTCTCCTTCGATTTCCTCAGCGTGCTCGAGAGAAAAAATCCCATCGGCCTTATTGACGCGTTCAAACGCGCGTTTCGTCCGGGCGAAGGCCCCGCGCTCGTGATCAAGACGATCAACGGGGACCAGCGAATTCTCGCGCTGGAGAAACTTCTCTTCGCCGCGGCAGATCATCCCGACATCGTGATCCGCGATGGATACTTGTCCGCCGTGGAAAAAAACGCTCTTACCGCCCGGTGCGATTGTTACATTTCGCTCCACCGATCGGAGGGTTTTGGGCTAACGATGGCGGAGGCGATGGCGCTCGGCCGGCCGACGATCGCCACCGGCTATTCCGGTAATCTCGAGTTCATGAATGCGGAGAACAGCTTTCTCTGTTCGTTCACGCCGCGGAAAATCGGGCCCGGAGCGGAGCCTTATCCCGCGACCTCGCGGTGGGCTGAACCGGATCTCGACGAAGCGGCGGAGCTGATGCGGCGGGTTTATCGTCACCCGAAAGAAGCAGCGGCGCGCGTCGCCAAAGCGCTGAAGGAGATCGAACGATTTCATTCGCCCGCCGCCGCGGGCAAAACGATCAGCGACCAACTCGCGCTGATTCGCGGACGACGTCCGTTCTCCGGCGAACTGGCCGCCTCCCGGCTCGCGCGAAAGCCGATGACGGCGAAGCAACTTCGTGACGCGCTGGCTCACGCGAATGAAGCTTCCACCGCGCAGGAGAAAGCGCTGACCCGCGCCAATGAGGTCGCCACCGCGCAAGAGGACGCCCTGGCCCGCGCAAATGAAGCCTCCGCTGCGGGCAAAGAAGCGCTCGCTCGCGCGAAGGCTGAGGCTGCTGCACGACAGGTAAAGCTGGAGGGCGAATTGCAGCAGGCGACGAAGCGATCTGCCGAGCACGAGGAAAATTTCAAGCAATTGCAGAAACGCTTCCTCGCGCTCGAGACAGATCTGGTCCGGAAAGAGGAAGCTCTCGCCATCAGCGAAAATGAGCGGCGCGAGCTGGAAAAACGCGTGCGCTCCATCCTCGAGCGCTCGCGCGCAGAGGCGCGGCTGGCGCAAACGGAAGCGGCCACCTTGTCGGCCCGCCTGGAAAAAGTGGAACGGGAAGCATGGGAAGACAAAGTGCGGCGCGCCGCCGTGACCGCGCGGCTCCATCAACGCGACCAAGCTTTGCAACAAATTCAGGCGTCACCGGTTTGGAAAGCGGCCAAGCCTCTCTGGAAATTTCACCGCCGATTATTGGGCGAGAAAACCAGGGAGGAAAATGTCACCCGCGAAGAATTACTTTTTGCGCTGGATGCTCCCGTCACCTGGACAACGTCTCGCGAGATCGTGGTGGTGAGAGGCTGGTGCTTCGCACGCGGCGGTCACGCGCTCGCAGGAATTCGCGCGAAAATCGGCAAGAAAAGTCACCTGGCCCGATACGGTCTCCCGCGGCCTGACCTGCCGGTGTTATATCCCTCCTTTCCCGAGGCGGCTCATGCGGGATTTTCGATTGAAATAAAAGGCGTGCCGGCGGGCGCTTCATCCGTTCGTCTCGAAGCGATCGTGCAGGGACAGGATTGGCAGCCGTTCTTCGAACACGAACTGGTGCGAACCCCGGACCCGAACGGAAAGATTTCGAGCGGCGAATGGGCCAACGGCATCGAGGAACCTTCGAGCGGCGCGAAAGAGAGCGCGGGCACGCAGAGTTCGCTAATCCTGTATCCCGGTCTGCGTCCCGCTCAGCTTATTCGAGCGCTGGAGCCGCTCTTCCACCGCCACGCCGGCCGCGCGCTAGGCGAGCGTCCGGTGTTCAGCATCATCACGCCTACGCATAACACGAAACCGCAGTGGCTGGCGGAAGCGGCTGCCAGTTTGCTCCATCAAACTTTTCCCGATTGGGAGTGGTGCATCGTGGATGATGGCTCGGAGAACCGCGAACTGCGGGAGATGCTGGACAAGTTCAAGGACCTGAGCCCACACGTTCGCGTCAAATTTGTTCCGACGGGCGGAATCAGCGCCGCGAACAATCACGGCCTGGAAATGGCCCGGGGCGATTACGTCTGTTTCCTGGACCATGACGATCTTCTCGCGGTGGATGCGCTCGCAGTCATGACCGAGAGAATCAAGGAAGGCTTCGATGCCGTTTATTCCGATGAGGACAAACTCGACGAGGCGCGCGGCGAACTGGTCGAGGAATTTTTCAAACCCGATTGGTCGCCGGAATATTTTCGCGGCGTAATGTATGTGGGGCACTTGCTCTGCCTGCGCCGCGAGCTCGCCCTGAAAACGCGATTCAATACCGAGTTCGATGGCGTGCAGGACTTCGAGTTCATGCTCCGCGTAAGCGAAACGGGCGCGAAGATCGGACACATTCCGCGCATTCTTTATCATTGGCGCAAAACGCCCGGCAGCATTGCCGAAAAGGGCGATGCCAAGCCGCGGATCGCAGCGCTCCAGCAGCAGGCGGTGACGAATCATCTCGCCCGCGTCGGCCTGCCCGCTCGCGCCGAACCGTCGGCTCACCCGCACCGGCTAAAAATCATGCCGGCCGAACGGTCCACTTTCCCGGCGATCAGCATCATCATCCCGACCCGGGACGCGCCCGAGCTATTGGAACGTTGTCTCAAGAGCATCTCGGAAAAAACTTCCTATCCGGAGCTGGAGGTAATCGTGATGGATAACGAAACGACGAATGAGGACGCACTGCGTTTGATGGAGGAGTATCCCGTCCGCCGGATTGAGTTCCCGGATCCATTCAATTTTTCCAGGGCCAATAATCTCGGCGCGGACAGCGCGGCTGGTGAATTCCTGCTCTTCTTAAATAACGACACGGAAATCGTGGCGGAAGATTGGCTGCAACAGCTTCTTTATTATGCCGAGCAGCCCGATGTTGGCGCCGTGGGTGCACTCCTCCTGTATGAGAATCGCACCGTGCAGCATGCCGGCGTCGCTCTCGGAATGCGCGGCACGGCCGATCATACCATGCGCGGTTTTCCGAGCGACGTGGATGGTTATGCCGGCAGCCTGGCCTGCGCGCGAGAAGTCTCGGCCGTGACGGCGGCCTGCCTGATGATGCGCAAATCTCTTTTCCTGGAAGTCGGAGGCTTCAACGAACATTTCTTCACCGCGTACCAGGACGTCGATCTCTGCCTGCGCCTTCGCGATCGCGGCCTGCGCATTATCTACACTCCGCGGGCCGTCGTCGTGCATCATGAATCGGCCTCACGCAAAACCTATTACGACATGGTGGACCGGATGCTTTTGCTCGATCGCTGGGAGCCCGTGATCGAGCGGGGCGATCCTTATTACAATCCCAA
>JBEEHO010000262.1:0-4303 GCA_041167425.1 Verrucomicrobiota bacterium
AAGGCTGTTGACAATAGTTTGAAATTCCGAGCTCACCCGGAGACGATCGAACCGCGGATCCAAACTCAGTGAACGGTAATCTATCCAGCCCAAAGCGACGGCTTGATGCAAATGCGGGAAGGCGGACTTCAGCATGCCCAGGGATGCTTCAACCGCAGCTAGGCGATAGGCGGCCTCAGGGTTGGCTGGCTCCCGCGCGAAGGTAGCCGCCTCCTTCGCCAGGCAATCCGCGAGAATTATTTTGGCGCCTTCATCGTCACCGAGCTCTTGCTTTATACGACCTAAAGCCGATTCATAGGCAATCGCGCCCCAGAACGAACCACCCCCATCGGCATCGCTCCTGGCCAGATTGAGATAAAGTTCTTCGGCGGCTTGGAAGTTTCTGGCAAAAAACTCGATTTGCGCCGCAAGCTGATCGGTCTCATCAAGCTCGGCATGGCTGCGATGTCGCGTTTGCCATACTTCGCGTGCACTCTCAAAATCAGATTCCAGAAGTCGAACGAGCGATATTCCAATTTCTCCTCGAGGGGAGTCGGGCCGTAACTCAGTTGCGCGAGCGTAGGCCTGGAGTGCTCGTTCGTCGTTACCAAGCTTCACCCAGCAGTCTCCTATGATCCAATCGACCTCTCCAGGCATTCGGGCCCTGTTGAAGGGAAGCCGGGACCAATTAAGAGCATGATGAGGACGGCCTAACATATCGAGAGTTTGACCGATGAAATTACCCACCTTCTCCTCCAAACCGCCCACTTCGATTGTTCGCAGCTCTTCCTCGAGCGCATCGGCGAATTTTCCCTCCTGATAATAAACTCCCGCTTTGGCCCGATGCGCCTCGCTTGAATCGGGTGACAATGATATGGCCAGGTCCGCCTCCGTTTCGCCGATCTTCAAAAAGCTGCGGTCGGCGTTATAGTGAGTCCGAGCCGTCGCTGTAATCGACAGGTAGGCATGGGCCAGGGTGGACTTAGGTTCCACTAACAGAACCTTCCCAAACAAAGCGATCGCCTTATCACAATCGGACGTGGTCGTGGAATGCAGCATGAGCGCACGGCCCGCGACGATTGCTTCTCGGGCGACGTCGTTCCTTAAGCCTGGGTCTGTCCTTGATTGGATGATACTTGACCAATCTTTCGCGCTCAAAATCGCATAGAAGGTCCTGGCCAGGTCTGTACTTATAACCTTTGTAGGAGACCCTTGTCCCGGCGTTTCCGAACTGGCAATAAAGAGGCATTCGCCTGTAGCACCATCCAGAAGGCGGAAAGAGATTCGCCTCTTGCCTTGAGCCGTCCGCACCGTGCCGGTAAGCACCGTTCGTGCATTAGTCTCTTGTCCAGCTCTACGAGTATCTCCGAGCGTATCCCATCCCAGCGTTGATCCTGATTCCGTTGTCTTAACTGTAGCTGGACCGAACGTATTCAGGTCGCTTTGCAGGGAACTGGCGATGGAGTCGGCGAGCGAGCGATCCGGCACGACCTTGTCCAGATCCAGGAAAGGAAGAACCACGACGGAACGCGAAGCAAGGAGACTTTCGCGCATGGCGGACTGAAGTCTGCGATTATGGATTTGCCAGGCCGCCGATGCGATTGCGAGGACGAGAAAGGCGCCTAGCAAGGCGGCCAGCCTGCGGTTGCCGCGGACCCACTGCCGGGAGCGGAACACCAGTCCGATGGGCCGTGCCGCAATGGGACGGCCCTCCAGCCAGTTCTCGAGATCCTGCGCCAGACTCTCAGCGGATCGATAACGCGCCGAAGGATCGCGTTCGAGGCAGCGCGCGCAGATTGTTTCCAGGTCGCGATCCAATTGAGGCGCGAGCGTCCTCAACTTCGGAGCAGGTTTGTCCGCGGATTGTTTCATCACGCCGAGCGCGGTGTCGCCCTGGAATGGAAGCCTGCCCGTGAGAAGCTCAAAAAGAATTGCTCCCAGGGCGTAGATATCGGCTGCGGCAGTGAGCTGGGAGGCCGGTCCGTCCGCCTGTTCCGGCGACATATAGCCCGGCGTTCCGAAACCCGTGAGCGCCACGGTAAGATGGCTCGTCATGTCCCCACATCGCGCCAAACCGAAATCACTCACCAGTGGTTCGCCCCGTCCATCCAGCAGGATATTTCCTGGTTTGAGATCGCGATGGAGCACGCCTTGTTCGTGAGCGTATTGAACGGCCCGCGCGACCTTTGCCATGAGCTGGATGCCTGCACGAGGCGCTCGGCCGAGCAGATGACGCGCCTTGAGCAAGCTTCCGTTTGCGGCGTACTTCATCGTAAAAAACGGAGAAGCATCCGCCGTCTCGCCGACATGGTAGATCGGAACGATGTTAGGGTGCTCGAGGCGCGCGGCGGTCTCAGCTTCTCGACGGAAACGCGCCAGCGCCTGGTCGGGATCACCTTGGAAAGCAAGAATGCATTTGAGGGCGACGATGCGTCCGGAATGCGGTTCGCGGGCGCGGTAGATCACTCCCATGGCGCCCCGGGCAATTTCATCCAGGATATCGTGGTCGCCGATGGACCAGTCTCCGTCACGCGATCTGACGGCAGCGAGAACTTCCTTGAAAATTTCTTTTCCGGTGGGAGTGGGGTCGTCATCCAAGGCTCCGTGCAGGAGGCAGCTGAGGCAAAGGCCGTTGGAAAGCCGCGATCCCGTATGGCATTCCGGGCAAAGCTCGGGCACTTCGAGGATCGAAAAGGGAGGATCAGTGGAGGGACTGAGTTTCATTCTCTTCTACCTATTTCCGGAGGAAAGGGTTGCACATAAGTAGCGGATCTCATCGTCCACATTTGCCTCGTCCTCGAGGGTTTTGGCCACCTCTTCCCGCAAGAGCACGCGGTAACGCTTGCGAAATTGATGCAACAGACTTTTCACTGACGGCCCGGGCACGCCCAGCACGCGGGAAAGTTTTTCGTAGCAATTATCGTGGCGCTCCGAGGTCAGATGCACTTGCAAGGCCTCGAAAACGCGCCGGCGGCCCTTGCTTTCGCATTCTGTCCGCAACCGGCGCAGGGCTTCCTCCGCAACCGTCGCCGCCCATCCCAGATCAAAAAACTCGGCGGGAGATGCTTCCGCGGTCGCGGTGTGAAGCGACAACTGTGAGGGCGTGTCCGCCAGCCATGTTTCCCAGGAGACAAATTGCAAACCGCCGCCACGTTTACGCCGGCTGCTTTTCGCTGCGGCATCGGCAAGGAAATTCTGCAACGATTTCAACAGCAGGGAGCGGAACCGACCGCGCGCGGGATCAGCGGACTGGAGGATGTTGCCTTGCAAAATCACGATAAAAAAATCCTGCGTCAGATCCTGCGCGTCGGGCGCGGGATAACCGCGTCGATAAATATAAGTGAAAATGGGGCGCCAATAAATCTGGCAGAGCCGGGCGAGGTCGGCCTTCGCGCCAGTGCGCGACTCCGGGAGGTCGCCGGGACGGATCAAACTCCAGCGCGTTGTAGCGAAGTGCGTCAGAGCATCTTCACTTTCCAGCGTGGCAACCGCTTTCACAGTTTTAGCGTGCTTGGAATAAAATGGCAGAACAAGCACAAAATTAGGCCACCGGACGCCCCACCAGCCGAATCCTCCGGCATGGAGACGGTTCCCGATAAACTGGCCCCCAAACAGCCGCTTGCCTTGATTGGCCCGGGACCAAAGAAGCCTCTTCCGCTACCCGATCGAATGAAAATCAATTCGACTTCGGATCGCTGACGCTCCGGGAAGCCAGCGACTATTGCGCGCCGGCCTTTTCGTTGTCCCGCGCCTTGTCTTTGTTCCAGAGGTGAAAGGTATAGGTGAAAACCACGTAACCGAGGATGTCATGGGCTTTGTCGTTTGTGAGGTAGAGGGCGGGATTCACCTGAAACTCATCGGTAATGTTCCAGGTAACCCCAATGGTGGTTGAGTTGCCTGCGCCGCTTTGCCAATCCACCTGGGCACGCCAGGTCTTGCTAAAATCGTAGGCGTAACCAAGAATGGCTTCGTTGCGGTAGCCGACATGGATGGCGCCCGCGATAAATTTTTGATGCTCGGTCCAATAGCCCGCTTCGAGGTAAGGCTGCGGATCCACGTGACTGTGCGGAGACCAGTTCACAAACCCCGCCGAGAGCAGATACGGCTCCTTTTGCACCAAGCCAAATTCAGTCCCAAAGATCAACTCGTTAGGCTTGAAACCCTTGAACATCGCCACTTCGGCCCATTTCAACAGCCCAAGCTCAGCCTGGACTTGATACGGATTTCCGATTCTCATGCTCTCCGCCTGAAAGCTCAGGGACAAATCGCCGGCTGACTGCAGGTCCGGCGTGACGATCTGACTAAGCCCTTTCGTCGTCGCGTG
>JBEEHO010000263.1:0-16381 GCA_041167425.1 Verrucomicrobiota bacterium
CCGGTGCACGCGCGGGCCGATTCTCGAATGTCGGATTCGGAATAATTTCCGATCCCGACGGTGAAAAGCTCCATTAATTCCCGGGCCCAATTTTCGTTCGGGTGCTCTTTCCGGCTTTGTTGCAGATCGAGGTAGATCATCATCGCCGGATCGCGCGAAATCTCTTTTGTCAGCGTCGCGAAATTTCCGAGCGCATGCCGGCGGAGCGTATCGTTCTGCCGCCACATCCAATAACCGTCCTTCACTTTCTCCACGCTGGTGGCGAAGTGGCCGTGCCAGAAGAGCGTCATTTTTTCAACCAGGGGAGCGACCGTGGCCGTCATCTGCCCCAGCCACCAACGCCGGAGATCAAGAATGTTCTCGCCCTCCATCTGACGGAATTCGCGTCTCTTATCCTTGCGTCCGTCGGGCTCGTCTTTCTCCTCCCGAATCGCCATCCGGATTTCGCGAATGTTTCTGGGCTGCGCCCACGCCGGAGCCGGAAGACTGGGCGGGTCGGTGTCGACCAACTCGCGCACGACCTTCGCCAAACCTTTTTCGCGCGCGGCGTCGATTTCCGCCGGCACACCACCGAAGGCCGCGCGATTGAGCAAATGCGCAGCCGTCGCGTAATTCCAGTGATCGGGGGCAAGCGGGCTGAGCACGTGGATTCAACCCGATTCCGGCGTGGAAGTTGCGGGTTTGTCGCTGCGGCAATCAATGGCTGCGGAAACCCGGAAGATCAGGGCCCGCCGCGACCGCATTAAGCTTGTGCCTCAGCAAGGCGACTGAGACGATCCGGAGATGAACTGGCTAGCTATTCTTTGCGCGGCTGCGGCCTACTTTGTCCTGGGCTTCGTCTGGTATTCGTTGCTCTTCGGGAAGATCTGGGCGGCGGAGCAGGTGCGGCATTGCGGCGGCGCAGGGACCGGGCCGGCTAAACGTGAGTTCGTTGGAATGCTGCTCGCGAACTTTGTCTCGAACCTCGTGGCCTCGGCGGCGATCGCCTGTCTCATCCGGCGCATGGGAATCATTGACCTTCCGACAGCGCTGAAACTCGGCGCGGGTCTCGCCGTCGGATTCTCCATCACCACGTTAACGATCGTGCACGTCTGGGAAAAAAAGTCGACCAAAGTGTGGATGATCGACGTGAGTTATCATTTGATCGGATGCATGATCGCCGCGGCGATCCTGGTTTCCTGGCGCTAACGAAGCACAGGCGAGTGAGATCAATAGCCGGAGACCCGCTCGTTCGTAACAAGAGCGCGGCCACCAGATCGGCGCAGAGGAAACCGACAACGTGCGGAGTAATGCAGGAGGCGGTCTAGACAACCAACGAACTGGCGACTCACGGATTTCGCGATTGAAGACAGAGGAAAGAAGTCTTCCTTCGACCGTCAATTTTCAGCAAAATCGGTGACGTAATGTTTCTGAGCGAAGACGACGTTTCTTCTCTTTTGCGAATGGAAGAACTCATTCCCGCAATGGCGAACGCGTTGCGCGATCTTTCGGCCGGCAAGGTCGAGCAGCCGGTGCGGTTGGTTCTGCCGGTGGCCGAACACAAAGGTTTTTTCGCCGTGATGCCCGCGTACGGCGGCGCGCTCGGGGCCAAGCTGGTGACCTTCTATCCCCGCAACAAGGAATTACCGACGCATCATGCGATGATTCTCCTCTTTCGTCCGGAAACAGGGGAGCCACTGGTGACGATGGACGGACGGCTCATCACCGAGATGCGCACTGCCGCTGTGTCGGCCGTGGCCACCGACGTTCTGGCGCGCTCGAATGCTTCCGTGCTGGCAATTCTAGGTTCTGGCGTGCAGGCACGGAGCCATCTGCAAGCGCTGCGGATCGTAAGAAATTTTCGCGAGGTGCGAGTGTGGAGTCCGCGAAATTCGGGCGAGTTCGCGCAGCGGTTCAATCTCACCGCGGCGAAGTCGGCCGAGGCAGCCGTGCGGGGCGCTGATGTGGTGGTGGTGGCGACGGCCGCGACTACGCCGGTGTTGCTCGGTGAATGGTTGGCGCCGGGAATGCACATCAATGCGGTGGGCGCGACGCGACCAGAGTGGCGCGAGCTGGATGACGAAGCGATCCGCCACGCGCGCATTTATGTTGAGTCACGGGAAGCGGCGATGAAAGAATCCGGAGACGTCATTGCCTCCGGCGAAATTTTTGCGGAGATCGGGGAGGTGCTCGCGGGCACGAAACACGGCCGGAAGTCGGAAGAGGAAATCACCCTCTTTAAATCGGTGGGTGTGGCGGTGGAAGACATTGTCGCAGCGGCGCTGGTTTATCGAAAGGCCGAAACCCGCAGGGCGAAGGACAAGCATGATTGACCGCTGAGGGGTTAGGGTATTTGTTCGCGCAGTGACCGATCCCGCGAGCCCGAAGCGTCACTGGCACCAAACCGCTGCGTTTTTTTGGGCCGTCGGCCTGATCCTTCTTGGCGTGATCGGCTGGTTCGACTACGCGACCGGATACGATCTGCACGTCTTCGCCTTTTATTTTCTTCCAGTGTGGCTGGTGGGCTGGCGGGTGGGTCTTCGAAGCGGTGTCTACATGGCGATGCTCGCCGCGGGAACATGGTTTGCGGCCGATCACGCCTCGGGCCATCCCTACTCTTCCCCGGCCATCGCAGGCTGGAATGCACTGATGGAATTTGCCGCGTGCGTCGTGGTCGCGGGCATCGCATCGGTCGGGCGCCGCCAATTGGGCGCCCAGGAAAAACTGAATGCCGAACTTTTCGCGACCATGGCGCAGATCAAACGCCTCGAGGGGCTGCTGCCCATTTGCGCAGCCTGCAAACAAATCCGGAACGAGCGCGGCGAGTGGGAGGTCATGGAAAAATACATCACCACGCACTCGGAAGCGCAGTTTAGCCACAGTGTTTGTCCGAATTGCGCGCGCCAGCTCTACCCCCAATATGTGGACGACAAGAAAAGTTAGCGCTCTGTCGCATCGGTCCCGTTGCGCTTGAGACGAGGTCGCGGCCGGATGGAGTGCGTATTCCCAAACCGCAAGGAAGCAGGACGCCAGTTGGCCGCGAAGCTGATTGCTTACCAGGGCCGCGAGGACGCGATTGTCCTCGGGCTCCCGCGCGGCGGTGTTCCCGTGGCCTCTGAAGTGGCGCAGCGGCTTGGGCTCCCACTCGATGTTTTTGTGGTTCGAAAACTCGGGGTGCCCGGCTACGAGGAACTGGCCATGGGCGCGATCGCATCCGGTAACGTGACGGTCTTGAACGAAGACGTGATGCGCGCGCTGCCAAATTCAGAAGCAATTCTCGAGAGAGTCATGGTCCAGGAAAAAATGGAGTTGGAACGCCGAGAGGTCCGCTATCGGCAGGCCCGGCCCGCTCCGGATTTGCAGGGACGCGTGATTATTTTGGTGGATGACGGTCTCGCGACCGGCGCCACGATGCGCGCTGCCGCAGCCGCGTTGCGGAAACAAGATGTGGCGAGAATTGTAGTCGCGGTGCCGGTGGGCGCGCCGGAGACATGCCAGGAGCTCGACTCGGAAGTGGACGAGCTAGTTTGCCCGTTCAGGCCGGAATTCTTTTATGGGGTCGGCCAGTTCTACGGGGATTTTTCGCAGACGACAGACGAGGAAGTGACGGAACTTCTGAGCTACTCATCGAAGTAGTTATTGTTGACGGCTCAGTTTCTTCGATCGCGCAAAGGCAGCCGCGAATCCGCCCACGAGGACCATTACGATCCCCACGGCCAGCCAGATCCACGCGATTGCCGGCACCGATCTCATGTACTCCGCCCAGCCCAGCAAAAGACACAACACACCCAGCTCCGCGACCGTGATCCCTATCCCGATGATCGCTTCCGATGAGATCGGCGAAGGTTTGGTCGGAGCAGAATTTTCGGACGTGTTCATGGCAAGCCGGAGAATAGCTGCGACGAGCGAATGCGGCAAAGATAAAAGGGTCACAAGCGAACCGAAAACTTCCAGAGCCACCGAAAAATTGGGTGAATGTTTTCTCGAACCGGAAGTCTAATTTTTACAGACGCGACACCCACCGCCCCTGCGCGCTTCGAATCCAATAGTGGGTTCGCCTGATCCGCTTTTCTATATGGAACACAAAATTTTTCTCAAAAAGTACCGCGTCTCCGTTAAGGAAATCGAGGAGGCGGGAGAAGTGGGCGAGAGGCCGGTGGCTTACGAAGGAGAGGAACTCGAATCGGGGAACAAAGTGGTGGTGGAATTGTTCCCGGCGGCTTCGCTGAAACCGGCGGTGCGCGAACAGCTCGAAGCGGAGGCGCTGGCGGCGAAGAAACTGGCTCACGTCAATATCCCCGCTCTTTATGATTTTGGAGTTGAGGACGATCACCTGGTCTACGTCAGCGAAGATTTTGAAGGAACGCCGGCGGAAGATTGGGTCAAAACACACGGGCCCATGCCGGTGGGCGCCGTTCTGCGTATCGCTTCTCAGGTTGTAGGCGCGCTTGGTGCCGCAGCGGTTCAACGTATTTCTCATCACGCGATCAATCCTGCCAATCTGGTGCTTGTGCCCGGCCAGACAGCCGAAGGCGAATGGCCGCTGGTAAAGGTGCTGCATTTCGTCGGCGTGGCGCCCAAGTTTTCCAGTGGCGATGTTGCCGTAGCGGCTTTCGATAAATCCGCGCCTTATGCGAGTCCGGAGCAGCTCCGAGATGGCACCGTCGATTTCCGGTCGGAGATTTATTCGCTCGGCTGCACGATGTGGTTTCTTTTGATCGGCGCTCCTCCGCTTCCCGCGGCCATTGGGCCCGTGGCCGTGCCATCGCCAAACGTCGCCGAGAAGTTGAGTGGCGTGCCGAAGGCGGTCAGGCGTTTGCTTACTCAAATGCTTTCAGCCAATCCGGGCGATCGCCCGAACGACCCGCTTGCCTTCTATCGCCAAATTCAGAGTTGCCTCGTCCAAGTGGAACGAAGGGGGACCCTGGCTCGGCGATTTGGAATTCCTGCCATCTCCACTACGCCAACGGCCACCCTGCCGATGCGCCGGCCCATTCCAAGGACTGCGCTCGCGCTGGCCGCGATCCTTCTCGCCATTGCGACGCTGTCCGCCGTGATTCTGCCGGGGTTCCTTAGACATCGCCGGGTTGTCCGGGCGGAAGAACCACTCGGGGTGCCGATCGGCGTTCCCGATGCCGCCGCTTCCGCGCCCCCTCCGAACGCGACAAACGCGGTCTCGCCAAACCCCCCGCAAACCAACACGACGGTAGCAAACGCAAACAGCAACGAGCCAGCGCCCGTCCGCAGTTCGGAGGAAAACAACACGCCGCCTCCCGTCGCGAATGATGCTGGGAAAATCGCTTCCGCGAATCCGATTGCGCCGGCGCCTCTGACGACGAACCCAACCAACGTGCAACCGGAGCAGCAGACGCCGGTAGTGACCAACAATTCCGCAACGGTTCCCGCGGAGACCGACTCATCGGCGATCGCTTCCGCAAACCAGGTGGGGCCGGCACCGAAGCAGGCGGAATCGTCCAATGCTGAACCCGCCGCAGTCTCTGAAAAACCCGCGCCAAAAAAGATTGTTCGCCATGAAGTGAGACGCGCTGAGCCTGCGGAGCCAGAGGTCAGGCGCGCTGAACCCGCACCGCCGGAGGAAGGCCCTGTCGATACCGCCGCGAACACGACGGTAGCCTCGGAGCAACAAACCAATTCCGTGGCGCAACCGGCGGAGAGCCGGAACACGGAAGCAGAGCCCTCCACCACGTCATCTGAATCCGTGAAACGAACAGAGGCCGCACCCAAAGTTACTGCCAGGGCGCCCGCGAAGAAGACGGAGCGTGAGGCGAAATCGAAGAGAAAAGCAGAAGGGGATTTCTACGTGGAAAGGACTGCGCCGGAATCTGAAGAAGGAATGCGGCCGTTGCCGCGGGGTTCTGTGCGCGCGCGCTTCGTGGGCGTGACGGCGGACGGCCGATGGATGCTCGCCCTGCCTTCGCACAAGGTGATTGTCGTGCCGCCGCCTTCCGAGCCGTAGAATATTTCGCCGGCTACCGAATAAAACGGAAGTCGGCCGGACTCGCCGCGCGCCCGGAACCGGAAGGTGCCTCGTTGATTGCAACCTTGGCGGGCGGCGCTGGAATAGGCGGCTGACTCTTGGTCTTGAGGACTCCGTTTACCGCCGGCAGATCCTTCGCGACAAGCTCCTCGAACTGTTTGGTAACGTCATCGAGCTCCCGCCTGAGCGCATCGATATTGGCCACCTGGTAATCGGCCGGCTTGCCCTCGTAGCTGAGGATCGCTCCATAAAGCTGATCGGTGTGTTCGCGGAGACGTTCTTCGCCGGTGATCGCACCGCCTTCGGTCGTCGCAACGATCTGTTTGCGCACGGCATCCACTTTCGTATCGAAGTCCGCGACCGTTTTGCGCAGCTCGTCGCCTTCCGGCAACACGCCCTTGCTCTTGGCCAGGGCGCCGCGCAAAAACAGAATCCGATCCATTAACGCGGTCTCATCACCGAAGAGCGCGTGCACTTTCATCGCTGCATCGAATTGCGCCTTGCGATCCGCTTCAGTGAACTTGACCCGGCGATCCAACCCAACGGTCAACTTCGTCTCGGAAATTTTCCCCGCCTTGGTCATCCGCACGGTGTAGGTGCCGGGCAACAAGCGCGGCCCCCGAAGTCCTGCCCCCGCAATCTGCACGGCGGGCGGAACGCGCGGCGGCTTTTCATGCATGCTCCAAATGACGCGATTCAATCCCGGCCGTTTACTTGCCGGCAGGCTGTCCACCACGCGACCCGATGCGTCCAACACTTCCAGTTTGAGCTTTCCGAAAAGATGGCGTGAGCGCTGGTAATAGGTGATGACCGCCGCGTCCGGCGGATTGTCGCCGGTGAAGGTCGCGGCGCCGTTGGCCCAACCGCCGTTCGCATCAATGCGCTGTTGCACCGGCCGCGCGGAAACGAACGCGGCTTCCTGCGTTAACAAATCGGGCGAGAGCGCGCGCCACGGCGTGATGTCATCCACGATCCAAATGCCGCGGCCGTGGGTCGCGAGAACCAGGTCGTGGTCCCGCGGATGGATCGCGAGATCGCGCACCGCGACTGCCGGAAAACGGCTGCCTTTGAATTGCGCCCACGCTTTTCCCCCATCGATCGACACATAGAGACCAAACTCGGTGCCGAGAAACAAGAGGTTAGGCTGCACCAGATCGTCCTTGATCACATGCGCATATCCGCGCACGCCCTTGGAATCCTGAGCCGACAAAAGAGGTGTCCAGGTTTTGCCGAAGTCCGTGGTGCGATAAACATAAGGGGCAAAATCGCCAGAAGTGTGGCGATCGAAAGCAGCGAGCGCGGTCCCGGCGTCAAAATTCCCAGCCTGCACCCAGCTGACCCATGAATTCTTGGGCAGCCCCGGCACATTGCCGGCGACGCTGCTCCATGTTTTCGCGCCGTCGCGCGTGACCTGGATATTGCCATCGTCCGTGCCGACCCATATCACCGACTTGTCTTTCGGCGACTCGCTGATCGAATAAATCGTGGTGTGCATTTCGGCCGCCGAATTGTCGACGGTGACTCCGCCGGATTGTTCCTGCTTTTGTTTCTCCGGATCGTTCGTGCTCAAGTCGGGCGAGATGCGGTCCCAGGTCTGGCCGTGATCGCGTGAGCGAAAGAGAAATTGGGCGCCGATGTAGATCGTTCCTTTCTCGTTCGGAGATAACGCGATCGGCGTGTTCCAATTCCAGCGCAGCTTTTCCTTGTAGTTCGGCTTCGGCTGAATGTCGCGCCGCTCGTGCGTGTAGCGATTCACCCGCCCGACATAACCGCCCTGCGCCTCGGCATAGAGGTAGTTCGGATCCGCGGGATCGGGAAACATCCAGAACCCGTCGCCGCCGTACATATTTTCCCACTGAGCGTTGGTGATTCCCCCGGGATATTGCGATTGTCCCACCCACGAGCTGTTGTCCTGCAAACCGCCGTAGACCCGGAACGGATCGTTATCGTCGACGCTGACGTGATAAAACTGCGAGACGGGCAGATTCTCCCCCTTCCACCATTTGCTGCCGCTGTTATGCGAATACCAGATCCCTCCATCGTCGCCCGCGACCACCGTCTGCGTGTTCGTCGGATCGATCCAAAGATCGTGCATATCGCCATGCGCGCCCTGAAAGCCGCCCACGACCGCGAAACTCTTCCCCGCGTCTTCACTCAAAATCAGCGGCCCATCCATTTTGAAGAGCCGATCCGGATTTTTCGGATCGACGATCAGGTTCGCAAAATAAAACGGCCGCCACACCATCCAGTTGCTCTTGTCCCGTTTGTCCCACGTCGCGCCGCCATCGTCCGACACAAAAAGCGCGCTGTCGGTGGATTCGACGAAAGCGTAAATGCGTTTGGCATTTGACGGTGCAATCGCGACGGCAATCCGGCCGTAAGGCTTCTTCGGAAAACCTTTGTTGGCTTCCGCGGTAATTTCCGTCCAGGTCGTGCCACCATCCGCTGAACGAAAGAGGCCGCTGGCTGAGGGTTTGTCGGGACCGTCGCCGCCGGGGCGGAAGGTCCAGCCTTTGCGGCGAAAATCCCACATGCCCGTGAAGATGACATTCGGATCGTTGGGATCCATCGCGATGGTCGAAGCGCCCGTGGAAAGATTTCCCCCTTTTAAGACGAGGCTCCAGTTCTTGCCGCCATCCGTGGTCTTGTAGAGACCGCGATCGGGCGAATCGCTCCAGAGCGCGCCCGGCACCGCCGCATACACGGTTTCGCTGCTGGCAGGGCTGACGATGATTTTCGCGACGCGCTCAGAGTTCGGCAGGCCAACGTAATCCCAGGTCTCGCCACCATCCGCGGATTTATAAATGCCATTGCCCACCGAGACGCTATTCCGCGTCCAGCTTTCGCCGGAGCCGACCCAGACATTTTTCGAGTTCTTCGGATCGAGCGCGATCGCGCCGATCGATTGCACCGGCTGCTCATCGAAGACGGGTTTGTAGAGGGTCCCGCCATCTTCGGATTTCCAAACGCCGCCGCTGGCCGCGCCGACGAACAGCGTGAGCTTGCCCGAAGGCTCCCTGACGGCGGCGACGGCGGCGACGCGCCCGCTCATCGTGGCCGAGCCGATATTGCGGGCGCCGAGACCGGAGATCGTGGAGGAATTAAAGGGCGCCTGCTCCGCCGCGAAGGCTGCGGCGGCAAAACAGAATGAAGTGACGAGAAAGTATTTCAGGAAGCGCATGGGTAATTATTTGGAAGGTGTTGTCGTGGGAAATTTAAAGGTCGCGTCATCGATCGGGACATTGGCCTCGGCTTTCTCGAAAATGATTTTTTGCTTGTCGGTGGAGCCCTTGGGACCGCCTTCGATTGAGAACGGAAAAAACACCCCGTTGATTTTTTCGTAATCACCCAGGTCGGTTTCGTTTTCCACCCGCGCGCCGTTCTCCATCCGTTGGGTGATGATTCTGATCTCGAGGAAATGGTCCGGGTCGAGATACACGTAGCTCACGTCACCGTTCTTGCGGACGACCTTGAGCTTGTGCGCCATTGTTCCCTCCACGTCTTCCATGCCGAGGTACTCGACGGTGCTGCCCTTCGCCTTCCAATCGACGAGTGGCCCGTCGACCTCCGCGTCTTCCACGAGCGACTTCGCTTCATCCACGGAAATTTTTTCGGGATCTTTCCGTCCGCCGAAAGGCGTTATCTTCCAGCCTTGCGTGCCGTCGTAAGCATCCACCCGTGTCATACCCTGGAGGGTCGTTTCTTCACGGACCGCGCCCGGGCGCTTCTTCGTCTGCACGTAAGTAAACTCGAGTTGTCCCTGGTTCACGATCATTTTGCCCTGAAGGCGTAACGATTGCACCGCGCGCAGGGCCTCGGCTCCGCCTTTGGCTTCGACGTTTTTCGCGACCAACGCGTCAACGTTGAAGGGCTTTAGTTCCTGAGCATTTAGTGCCGGCGCCATGAGCGCGCCAGCGACGGCAAAGAGTGCAAAACGTAGTTCCATAAGTCCCGATCTAAAAATTGGACGGCCACTGGTGTGCCGTCCGGAGCCGAGACCATGGCCTATGCGAAGGCCGTGAGCAATCGCCACTTGCCGCCACGTGCAGAGGTCTTCAAGGCTTCTTCCTCGCCGCGCTTTTCATTGTGGCCGCGGTCGAAGGAAAGCTTGTATCTGGGAGCTGACGCGGTAATGCTCGGCCTGATGAACGACCAGCCGCCACCATTGCCCACACCGCCCCCGCCGGCGCCCGTCCCACCGCCGCAAGTGGTCGTGGTGCAACCTCGAGGCATGGGCTGTTTCGCCAAGGGATGTCTCACGGTTTTGCTCGTTGGATGCCTGCTCCTCGCGATCCTTGCCGGAGGCGCCTGGTATTTTTTCCGGCACACGGTCAACAATCTCACTTCCCTCGCACCGGCTGATGTGCGAATCGAGCAGCCGAGCGAAGCCCAATATCAGGCGGCCGAAAGTTCATTGGATCGAGTCAAAAAAGCGATCGCGAACAACCAGGAAACCACCGTCGAATTTACCGGGCCGGACCTGAACGCACTCCTGGCGCGGGATGAAGATTTCAAAGAACTGCGAAATCGAGCACGAATCAATATCGCGGACTCGAAGATATCGATCGCGCTCAGTGTGCCGCTCGATTCCATTCGTTGGCGCGGATTGAAACGGCGCTGGTTCAACGGCACCGCGCTTTTCAGCCTCGCCTATTCGTCCGGGGAATTTCGCATCGATCTCGAATCCGCCGAAGCGGGCGGCCATCGCCTTCCCGGAAAATTTCTTTCCGACACCGTGATGTCGTCGGTCAATGACGGCCTCAACGAGAGCTTTCAGGAAAAATTGCGAGATGACGCGGAGGAACAGAATTTCTGGAAGCACATAAAGAGCATTTCGCTCGCGGGCGACAAGATGCTGGTGACGACCCAGGCCAAGTAGATCAGATTCGCGTTCCTCCTTAGTTCGGGTTTTAACGCGTGTCATCCCGAGCGGCGCAGACGGCGAGGGACCCCACCGTCGTTCGACAAATCACACAAGCTGGCAGCAAGCGCCGCCGACACGCAGCACTTCCGTTGATCGCGAAGCGTCCCTGGCGTGCGTTTCCCTTGCGCCTGTGAGGTCCCTCGCTGTCTGCGCCGCTCGGGATGACACGCATCCTCCACCGAGTTCCCTACTTCACGCGTTTTGCTGCCGCTTCGTTGATCTGCCGGAAAACATCCGCCGCAATCTCGAAGGAGCGCAGCCGCGCGGCGTGATCGAAAATCTGCGCAGTGGCGATGACTTCATCCGCTCCGGTTTCATCGAGCAGATCTTCCAGCCGGCGCCGGACTGTCTCCAGCGACCCAACCGCGGAGCAGCGCGTCCGTTGTTCGACGGCGCGACGTTCGGCCGGACTCCAGACCCCGTCCATGCTCTCCACCGGTGGCGGAAGTTTCCCCGGGTGGCCACGAAGCAGATTCAGAAACATCAATTGCGCTGAGGTCATGAGCCGGCGCGCCGCATCGTCGGTTTCCGCGGCGAAAATGCCGACGCCGATCATGACATGCGGCCTAACGAGTGCATCCGAAGGCGTGAATTCCCGCCGGTAAATTTCGAGCGCGACCTGGAGATAATCCGGCGCGAAATGCGACGCGAAAGCGAAGGGAAGCCCGAGCTCGGCGGCGAGGCGCGCGCTGAAATCGCTCGAGCCAAGAAGATAGAGCGGAATGTTCAAGCCAGCGCCAGGCACGGCCTGCACCGCCTGGTCCGGCCCGGCCGGCCGCAAGTAAGATTGCAGCTCGAGGACGTCCTGCGGAAAAGTATCGCTACTGCTGCCGAGATGACGGCGCAGGGCCCGCGCGGTCAGCTGATCCCCGCCGGGCGCGCGGCCGAGACCGAGATCGATCCGGCCGGGATAAAGCGATTCCAGCGTTCCGAACTGTTCCGCGATGACGAGCGGCGCGTGGTTGGGAAGCATGATGCCGCCGGCCCCGACGCGAATGGTTTTCGTCCTGCCCGCAACGTGACCGATGACAACCGACGTTGCGGCGCTGGCGATGCCCGGGAGGTTGTGATGCTCCGCGACCCAGTAGCGATGGTAGCCCCACTCTTCCGCATGCTGGGCGAGGTCCACCGTGTTCTTGAAAGCACGCGCGGCATCCCCGCCTTCGATAATTGGCGACAGATCGAGCACCGACGGAATGATCACTCTTTAATGTAGAGGCGCTTGTCTCGACATCAAAAGCGTCCGGCGCCGCCGCCAGACCGAATCATTAGTATGCCTTCCACCAAAGCCTATGCCGCCCGGGCGGCGAACTCACCCCTCGCGCCATTCTCCCTCGATCGCCGCGAACCGACGCCGAATGACGTCGCGATCGACATTTTGTTTTGCGGGGTCTGCCACTCCGATCTGCACACCGTGCGCGATGAGTGGGGCGGTACGACTTATCCCTGCGTGCCGGGCCACGAAATCGTGGGGCGCGTCGCAAAAGTCGGGGCGGAAGTAAGAAATTTTAAGGAAGGCGATCTGGCCGGCGTTGGCTGCATGGTGGATTCCTGTCGCACTTGCGAAAACTGCCGGGCCGATCTCGAACAGTTCTGCGATAACGGCGTGGTTTTTACCTACAACAGCAAAGACAAACACAGCGGCGGCGTGACCTATGGCGGCTATTCGAAAAGCATCGTGGTCGATCAACATTTCGTTCTGCGCATCTCGGATAAGCTCGATCTCGCCGCGGCAGCTCCGCTCTTGTGCGCGGGCATTACCACTTACTCGCCCATGCGCCATTGGAAGGTCGAGAAAGGACAAAAGGTCGGCGTCGTCGGTCTCGGCGGTCTCGGCCACATGGCGGTGAAATTCGCCCACGCCTTCGGTGCGCACGTCGTGCTTTTCACCACGTCACCCGGCAAAACCGCCGATGCGAAACGGCTCGGCGCTCACGAAGTGGTGGTGTCTAAAAATGAAGACGAAATGAAGAAGCAGGCGAACAGCTTCGATTTCATCATCGATACGGTTTCGGCGAAACACGATCTCAACGCCTACCTCTCGCTCCTCAAGCGCGACGGCACGATGACGCTGGTCGGCGCGCCGCCGGAGCCGGTCCCGCTCGAGGCATTCAGCCTGATCCAGCGGCGACGTCAGCTCGCCGGATCGCTCATCGGCGGAATCAAGGAGACGCAGGAGATGCTCGATTTCTGCGCGGAGCACGGCATCACCTGCGACATAGAAAAGATCGGGATCGAGCAGATCAACGATGCGTATGAGCGAATGCTCAAGAGCGATGTGAAGTACCGCTTCGTTATCGATCTGGCCTCGCTGGATTAGTCGCGCAATGTTTTCCGTCGAAGCGGACCACTCCAAACGGCTCGTCGTGATCAGCGTCGCTGGTCACATCACGGCGGACGATGCTAAAGCCGCGGCGCAGCAAGTCCGCGAGCTGTTGCAGAACATTGCGCCGGGGTTCCGCGCGCTGTCGGATTTCCGCTGGCTGGAATCGATGCAGACTGCGGCGGCGCCCCATGTGGCTGAGATCATGGACGCGCTGGCGGAGAAGAAGGTGAGTTCGGTGGTCCGGGTGATTCCTGATCCGCGCAAGGACATCGGCCTCAACATTCTTTCGCCGTTCCATTACGGTCCGGAGATTCCCACCATCACCTTCGAGACGCTGGCCGATGCCGTGCAAAGCCTGGCTGAACAAACCACCGATCGCTGAATCCCTCGGCTTCGTCATCGTGCTCGTGCTCCGAAGCTTTTCCAATCCCGGACAAATCGAGCACGGACAGGCGTGCGCGCACCATTTGGATTTCGCCGCGAAAGCAGTTGCAACGCGGAAGAGCTGATGCGCTCCTATGCGAATGCCGGAGCAGCGAAAACTCGCAGTCATCGCCGCGTTCGTGACGTTATGCGTGATCTGGAGCTCGACCTGGCTCGCCATCAAAGTCGGGCTCCGCGATCTGCCCCCGATTTCATTCGTCGCGATCCGGTTTGCGATTGCCGTCGCCGTCCTTCTGGCCATCTCCGTGGGTCGCGTGCGTTTGCTTCCAACGCGACGCGCCGATCTGAAGCTGCTCGCCTATACCGGCGTGCTCATGTTCGCGGTAAACTATGCGCTGCTCTTTTGGGCGGAATTGCATGTCTCTTCGGGTTTGTCGGCCGTGTTGCAGGCGACGATCCCCATTTTTGGAATGGTCTTTGCGCATTTTATTTTACCGGGTGAGCCATTGCGCTGGCAACGAGTCGCCGGCGCAGCGCTCGCGATCGGAGGCGTGGCCGTAATCTGTTCGCGGCTGCTGGATTTCGGAGGGCTCTTCGCTTTCTGGGGCGGAGTCGCCATCGTGTTTGGCGCGGCCGGCGCCGCGTTCTCGAATGTGTTGCTAAAAAAACGTGCGCTCCAGCTCGCGCCCGCCATGATTGCCGCCTGGCAAATGATCTTCGGCGTGGTGCCGCTGCTTGTGACCGGATTCATCGTGGATGGAAATCCGATGCACTTTCACTGGACGAAGACCGCGGTGTTCTGCCTGTTTTATCTCGCGGTGCCCGGATCCGCGCTCACGTTTCTGCTGCTGTATTGGTTGCTGCCGCGCATGTCGGTTACGAACCTGCAAACCATTTCGCTTATCACCCCGCCGGGCGCCGTGGCCTTCGGCTGGTTACTCGGCGGCGAGACCTTCCCGCTCTGGTCGCTCGCGGGCGGCGTGTTGGTACTCGCCGGTGTTTGGATGATTTTCCGGAAGGTTCCACCCGCAGCGCTTCACGACGAATGCGAAACCGCGCTGCCCCAAGGCTAGCTTTTCCTCCTGCTCCTGATCTTCCCCTGCTGATCACGCCAGTTCCACAAGGATCAGGAGCAAGATCAGGATTATGAGCAGGAGCAAGAAAGTGACAGCCACGCAATTGGTCATCGATCCTCGACTGGCGACACGCAATCGCCAGCCCGGCCTCGATCTCTTGCGCGCGCTGGCGATCGTGCTCGTGGTCCTTTACCACGCGGGATTGTTCGGCTTTGTCCTTCCGCATGATGTCCAGCGTTTCGGCTGGATCGGAGTCGATCTTTTCTTTGTCCTCAGCGGTTATTTGATTGCGGGGCAACTGCTCGCGGCCCTGGCCCACGGGAAAGCGCTCAGCGTACGACGATTTTATTGGCGACGGGCCCTCCGCATCCTGCCCGCCTTTCTCGCCATCGTGGCGATCTACTTTTTTCTGCCGGCGTTTCGCGAATATCCACCCATGCCGCCAATCTGGAAGTTCCTGTCGTTTACCCAGAATCTCGGGTTGCGCGGCGGCACCGCGTTTTCGCATGCGTGGTCGCTCTGCATCGAGAGTCAGTTTTATCTGGTGCTCCCATTCCTGCTGCTCGCACTCGCGCGATGGCGCCGCGGACATTGGATCGTGCCGTGTACGGTGGTGGTTTTCGGTATGGCGCTGCGAGGCTGGATCGCGCACGCAAACATAAATTCGCCGGATCCATCCTACGCCGTGTGGCAGAAATTCATTTATTATCCCACTTACGCCCGGCTCGATCCGCTCACGATGGGTGTATGCCTCGCCGCGATCGAACATTTCCGGACGGCGTGGTGGTCGGCTCTGATGAGAATGGCGAAATGGATTTGGATTCCAGGAGTCGCGCTGATCGTTCTCGCGCTCATCCTCGCGGAGAACACGCTGAGCATCGTCAGTTGCACGCTGGGCTTTCCGCTGATCGCTCTCGGATTTTCCGCGCTGGTGGTTTGCGCGGTCAGTCCTGAACTGCCCCTTTCACGAGTGCCTCTGCCTGGAGCCGCGTTCCTCGCCACCGTCGCCTACAGCATTTATCTCAGCCATAAACTGATGATCCACTGGACGCTCACTTTCGGCGCGACGCACGCGATCGCGGAGACATCGCTGACCGGATATCTCCTGATGTTGAGCTCGATCGTGGCGGCTGGCTCCGCGCTTTTCTTTGCCGTCGAGCGCCCGTTCCTGCAAATGCGGCAACGTTATGTGAAGCGCTCTCCGGACGGGCTCTAACGCGAAGCGGACTTACGGCCTCGCCATTTGCGGAGCGTCTCGACACCGGTCCAACAAAACGCCAGCCAGGCGAGACCAACCGCGATCGCTCCGAGCACATCGGTGAGATAATGCGCGCCAAGGTAAATGCGGCTGAGTCCGATCAGCAGTACCCAGATGACCGTGACGCAAAACGTCGATACGCGCGCGCGCCAGGTGCGGACCGTCTGCACCATGAAAATGGCGAGCAATCCGTAGAACAGAGTCGAACCCATCGTGTGGCCGCTCGGAAATCCAAAGCTGGTCAGGGTGACGAGCGGATTCTCCAAGACGGGACGTTGCCGATGGAAAAAATGTTTCAGCAAAATATTCAAGAGACTGCCGCCGCCCACCGCCAGCACCAGCGCGAGCAATCGGTACCACGTTTTTTTTACGGCGAAAATCAGCGCGAAGCAGATCGCGTCCGCGGCGACAATCGAGACTGAGCCGAAGAAGGTCA
>JBEEHO010000264.1:0-4101 GCA_041167425.1 Verrucomicrobiota bacterium
GAGATTTTCGCGGCATGGTGAAGTACCTGATCCGATTCAAATAAAATGGGCCGCGCTTTCCTTATCCTCCTTTGCAGCGGGTTCCTGGCCGGGACCACCGCTTCGGCTCAGACGGCGGTGCCAGTCCCGCATCCGGAGGAGAAGGACCGCGCGCAAAGGAAGGTCGAGAAGCAGCAGGAGAAAAAGGCGCAACGCACGAGCGTGATCGAATTCCGCGGCCAGGCTGCTTTCAACGAAAAAATCCTGCGCTCCCAATTGAAAGAGCAGATCACGACCATCGACCAGTACGGGTTGACCGCGGCGCGCGGGGACGACGCCGCATTTTTTCTAGAATTATTTTACCGCAAGCAGGGCTACTCGAAGGTGAGCGTCCGTTACACGATCGAATCGGGCGATCGTCTCCGGCTCGACATTAACGAAGGTCCGCTCGTCACTCTGGGTTTGGTGAACTTTGTCGGCAACCGCAGCCAGCCGACCGAAGTCTTGTTCGACTATGCCGTGGGTCCCACGCGGGAACGCTACTCTTCGCTCCAGAAGAAACTTCCTTTTGTCGCGTCCGACGTGGAGGAAGGCGCCGATCTCGTCCATCGTCTTTATGTCTCGCAAGGGTTCCTCGACGCGAAAGTCGACCCGCCGATTTACCATTACGCCGAGGACGGCACGCACGTGGATGCGACGCTTCCGATTACCGAGGGCCGGCAATATTTTTTCGGTGAGATCGCTTTCAGCGGCGACACCATCTACGGACCTGAAGCGCTGCGGGGACAAATGCTCGACCTGCTCGAGCAGCCTTACACGGACAGCCGCGTCTCGGATATTCCGCGCCGGATGCAATCGTATTTCCGCACGCGCGGTTACTACGAAGTGAAAGTCGATGCGATCGGAAATCCCGGGGCCGCGCGCAATGGACACGTGCCGGTGCAGGTGTCGATCAGGCCTGGGCCGCTTTATCATTTCGATGGCGTGACGGTGAAAGGCCTGGATCGTCTGCGGCCCAGTTACCTCTCTCGCCGTTTCAGCAAATTCAGTGGGAAGACTTACAGCCCCGAGGTGGTCGACGAGAAGTTTCGTGAACTAATGCGGTCCGGTTTGTTCACCGTCCTGCAAATCAAACCGACTCCGATCGGTGGGAATGCGCTGCGGCTCGACATCTCGGCCGAGGAAGCAAAGAGCAAGGAGTTCGGGCTTTCCATTGGCTACGGCTCGTACGCCGGGCCGATCGTCGGCGTGAGTTTTCGCGATCGCGACCTCTTCGGCTACGGCCGGCCTCTCACGACTTCGGTCGAATGGTCAGGGCGCGGTTATAAAGGCGAAATTCTTTGGGAAGATCCCTACCTCTTCGATAGCGAATTTGGTTTCAAGGCGCGGCTCTCCGCCCTCACTTTCGACTTCGATGGCTACACGAAATTCGAAGCCGGCACGCGCTTTGACCTGACCAGAAAAATTTCGAAACATTACGAGATCGGTCTCGTGCTGACCGAACGGCATGTCGAGGTGACCAGCGCCTCGATCGATCCGCAGTTCCTCGGGCGCACCTCGTATTTCGTCAGCTCCATCGGTCTGACCCAGACGCTCGACCTTCGCGACAGCAAGGTGAATCCGAGCCGCGGTTTGATCTTCGACAACACGATCGATTTCGCCTCCACAGAGATCGGCAGCCAGATCGATTTCATCCGCAGCACCATGCGGTTGACTTATTTTCTGCCGATCGGCCATGAGCCAAAACCGGGGCTGCCGGATCGGCGCACGCTGCTCGCGTTTGGCGCGCGCGCGGGCATCATTCACAACTTGAGTGGCTCGAACACGGTCGCGGACATTCCGATCGACGAAAGATTTTTCAACGGCGGCAATGCGACCGTGCGCAGTTTCACCGAACGAGATCTCGGTCCCCACAACAACGGCTATCCGATCGGCGGCGAATTCTTCACCGTCTTCAACGTGGAATACACTTTCCCGATCTACGGTGAGCTCCAGGGCGCGGCCTTTGTCGATGCGGGTAATTTGCTCCCGAGCGCCGAGGATCCGTTCGCCAGGATCACGGCCGGTCTGGACAACATGCGCTATGCGGTCGGAGTGGGTTTGCGCTACAAACTTCCGATCGGTCCGGTGCGGTTGGATTACGGCTACAATCCCGATCGGCATGCCGGCGAAGACATCGGCGCCTTCCATTTCAGCTTTGGCTTCGCTTTCTGATGAAAGCGAATGATCCGAAGCAAGAACTCGGCGACCTGCCTAACGAGGAGTTCCGCGAGCGCCTGCATAAGATGGCCGACTGGATCGCGGATTATCGGGAGCATATCGCGGAGCGGCCGATTGCGCCCAACGCGAAGCCCGGCGCGGTGCTCGCGCAGTTGGACGCCGCTCCGCCGGAAACCGGCACTTCCCTCGACGAAATTTTCGCCGACGTCGAGCGCGTGATTGTCCCCGGAGTCGCGCATTGGGCGCATCCGCAATTCATGAGCTACTTCGGCTGCACCACGACCAGCCCCGGCATTCTCGCGGAAATGATGACCGCCGCGCTGAACGTCAATGCCATGACCTGGCGCACGTCACCGGCCGCCACCGAGCTGGAAACACTGGTGCTGGATTGGCTGCGGCAGTGGCTCGGATTACCGGACGATTTTTCCGGCGTGGTTTACGACACCGCTTCGATTTCGACCATGCACGCGCTCGCGGTGGCACGCGAAGAAGCCAGCACTTCAGTCCGCACCCTCGGGCTCTCGGGCCGATCCGAGCTGCCGATCTTTCGCATTTACGCTTCGGATCAGGCGCACAGTTCGGTCGAGAAAGCGGCGATCGCGCTCGGGCTGGGGGAACATAACGTCCGAAGGATTGCGAGCGATCCTCAGTTCCGGATGAATGTGGCCGGTCTGCGCGAAGCGGTGGTGTCCGATCTCCGGCACGGCTTCAAACCTTTGGCCGTCGTGGCTACCGTCGGCACCACCTCCACCGCCAGTGTCGATCCCGTGCGCGAGATCGCGGCCATCTGCGCGCAATACCAGATGTGGCTGCACCTCGATGCGGCTTACGGCGGCGGCCTCGCTCTCCTGCCGGAACATAAATGGGTGACCGATGCCTGGGCCGAAGCGGATTCGCTCGTGATAAATCCGCACAAGATGCTCTTTGTGCCTTTCGATTTCAGCGCGCTCTATGTGCGTGACCTGGAGCGTTTGCGCCGCCTCTTCACGCTCGCTCCGGAATACCTGCACCTGCGCGATCCGGCCGGCGCCGAGATCAATTACATGGATTACGGCGTTCAACTCGGTCGCCGGTTCCGCGCGCTGAAGGCATGGGTCATCTGGCGCGCGTTTGGCCGCGAGGGAATGGCGGCCCGCATTCGCGAACATCTGCGGCTGGCTCAACTTTTTGCCGGTTGGATCAAGGATGACGCGCGCTTTGAAATTTCAGCGCCGGTCGTGATGGGCGTCGTCTGTTTTCGTCTCAAGAATTCGGATGACAAAATCGGGGATCAGAAAAACAGCGCCACCGTGGCCAGGATCAATGCGTCTGGCCGAGCCTATCTCACGCAAACCAAATTGCGCGGCCGCATCGCGATGCGTCTCGGATTGGGAAATGTGCTCACCACCGAAGAGCATCTGCAGAACGTCTGGAAGATTATTCGCGAAGCCGTGGATTCGCCGTCGTAAAATTTCTACGCAACGGTGCTGCGTCGTGGCGCGACGGTGCAGGCGATGAAGGCGCCAAGGGCCAGAACCAGGGCTGGCCCCAAACGCATCACCACCGGGCCCTGGGCCGGCCACCAATCCAGAATTGCCCGGGTCCGCTCGATTCCCAGTATGGGCGTCGCCACTCCGGCAACGATGGCGATGATTCCGATTATCCGCAGCGTCTTGGGCGCGCGAGAACCTGCTGCCGCCAGGATGAGCACGAGCCCGATCGCGATCCGCAATCCGGTCGCAACCCAGAGTCCTGTCGGTGTCGCCAGGCCATGTCCCGCCCTAAAAAGAGCCTCGGGAAAGAACAGACCCGTAATTCCGACGACGAGCATGACGAAGGCGACGAATAACGCGAGCGCTCTCATCTCAGTTGATCATACCTAACGAGACCAACGGCGGCACCGATGGATCAAAGAATCCCGCT
>JBEEHO010000265.1:0-5273 GCA_041167425.1 Verrucomicrobiota bacterium
CGTCTCAAGCGTTGATAGTCTTCTCGAGATGCTCTTAGCTGGAAAATCGATGAAGACATTTCTCGCCGCCGCGCTCCTTTGGTTCCCGCTCGCCCTCACAGCTGAGACCAACACCTCCGCTCCGAAATTCGACGCCGTGGCCGCGGAACGGTTCGCGGATCTGGCGCTCGCTTGTGTTGAGAAGGAATATCCGAACAAGATCAGTCACACGCTTAATAGCGATGCGGACGTCGCGCCGCCACGCAAACTCACGCCTGCCTTTTACGGATGTTACGACTGGCATTCGTCGGTGCATGGACACTGGCTGCTGGCCCGCCTCGCGCGCACGTTTCCAGACGCCCGCTCTGCCAAACCCGCGCGAGAAGCGCTGCGGAAAAGCCTCACCGCTGACAATCTGAAACAGGAGGCGGCGTATTTGCGCGAGACGGGCCGGGCGAACTTCGAGCGGCCATATGGATTGGCCTGGCTGCTGCAACTCGTCGCGGAACTGCGCGAATGGGACGATCCGCAAGCGCGGGAGATGCTGGGAAATTTGCACCCGCTCGAGGAGGCGGCGCTCGAACGCCTGAAGGTTTGGTTGCCGAAGCTTTCCCATCCCGTGCGCATCGGCGAACACGCGCAAACCGCGTTCGCCCTCGGGCTGATGCTCGATTACGCGCGCGCCACCAAGAACGAGAGCTTTGCGAAGTTACTCATCGAACAGACGCGGAAATTTTATTTTGCCGACAAGAATTGTCCGATGGCTTACGAGCCTTCCGGTGAAGATTTCCTTTCACCCTGTCTCGCTGAGGCAGACGCGATGCGTCGCGTGCTTCCGTCCGGTGAATTTGCGAATTGGCTCAGGGAATTCATGCCTCAAATTCCCACCACCTCGAAAACCGATTGGCTGCCGGTCACCGTTTCGCCCGATCCCAGCGACCCGAAGCTCGCTCATCTCGATGGTTTAAACCTAAGCCGCGCGTGGATGATTGAAGGTATTATTTCAGCCCTTCCGCAGGACGATTCGCGCCGTCTGGCGCTCGCCGCGACGGCTGACGCGCATCGCCGCGCCGGATTGGCCGCTGTCACCGGCGCGCATTATGAAGGCGGGCACTGGCTCGGCAGTTTCGCGGTTTATCTCGTCACGGCGCGCGGTCTTCCACGCGAGAAGGACAAGTAGCTTCGGTGGCGAAATCTCTGTGATCCACATTCTCGATACGTGTCATCTCGGCCGCGCCGGCATTATTGCCGTCACCGCGCTCGAAACCGAGGATGGGCTCGCGATCTTCGATACCGGACCGGAATCGACTTTTTCGAACGTGATTGCGGCACTGGCCGAAAAAGGTTTCTCTCTCAAAGATGTCCGGCACGCGTTTCTAAGCCACATCCACTTCGACCACGCTGGCGCCGCGTGGCGTTTCGCGGAAGCCGGCGCGACGGTCTACGTCCACCCGCGAGGCGCGCCGCATCTCCTTGATCCAACGCGACTGGTGGACTCCGCGACGCGCATTTACGGCGCGGAGATGGAGAGGCTCTGGGGCCGTGTCGACGCCATTCCCGCCGACAGGCTGAGAGTCGTGCACGACCTGGACGTTATCCGCGCAGGCCAGTTTGAAGTGCGCGCTTTCTCGACCCCGGGCCATGCGAGCCATCACCATGTTTATCAATGGAACGAAAACCTTTTCGGCGGCGACGTGGCCGGAGTTTGTTTGGGCGGAGGGCCGCCGGTCCCACCATTTGTTCCACCGGAGCTGGAAATTGAATCGTGGCGACAATCGATTGAAAAAATCCGCGCGTTGAATCCCGCGCGTTTGTATCTGCCGCACTTCGGCGTGATCGAAGGCTCCCTTTCATCGCATCTCGATGCGCTGCAAGAACGCATTGATCGCTGGGCGCTCTGGTTTCGCGATCGGATTCGAGCCGGGCACGACGATCAGCAAATGATCCCCGCGTTTGCTCAATACGTGGCCGAAGAGCTGCGCGCGTCCGGCGCCACGGAGAACCAGGTGCGCGACTACGAGCGCGCCGATCCCAGTTTCATGGCGGTGAGTGGAGCGCTGCGATATTGGCGGAAACATCATCCCGAAGAAGTGAGTCGGGATGTGCCGTAGTGGCATCTTTGCTGTGGCCGCTTCGCCAGCCGAGCGAGGAGAATGCAGTCGGCTACATAGACTTCACTCGCCGGGGCGCCAGCCGTGCGCCTGCCAGAATTCTCGCACGGCGCTTTCGTTCCCTCGGAAAATATTCCGTTCCGCGTTCCTGATGTTGGCGATGTTCTTCGGGTAGGCGGAGCGCGGGAGATCGCAAACGCCGTCGCCGGTATATTGCCACATGGTCCAATGTCCCCAGGGCGCGATACTGCGCGGCTCATAATGATAGTTGGCCACCCAGAGCCAGCACCGCGCCAGCACCTGCTTGTGCACGGTGCTCACTCCGGTGCTGTTGATGATGCCTCTGATCCGGTTTTCGCCAGAATAAATCCCGGGATAAACTCCGGCCCGCTCGCGGACCCTCTCGACGAATGTCACGGCTTGATCGATGCGCATCGTGCCGCCGGGATAGTGCCCGTTCTTTTCCAAATCGAGCACCAGCAATATTTCATTCGGCCGGCTCCCCGATCCGGTTCGGCGCCAGGCAGACTCCACTGTGCTCAGAAAAAAATCCGCCTGCCGGACCGGATCGGTGGCGTCGGCATAATGGTAAGCGCCCCAAAGCAGACCCGCCCGGACTGCCGTCCCTTGCCGCGTGCTGTATTTTTCATCGCGCACCGAGCGAGGAAAGGTTGCTTCGTGCAACACCCCCACGATGCCTTCCTGACTCATCCTGGCGAAGTCCGGATTCATCAGGTCGTAGTGCGATAAATTGACCACACTGTTTCCAGCGAACGCGGAAACCGAGGATCCCAGGATCACTAAGAAAATTCGAACGAGAGAAAATTTCATCCGGCGGACGATAGCCGCACGCCGCGGGCCGCACAAAGCGAAACACCCGCACCTTCGAGATGATGTGAATTTCCAAGCGCGCGCGATGGTCGGCTGGCCCATCTTTTGCCGGCCCAAAAGGTTCGGACGGCTTCGAGTGTCTGGGACCCTGAATCCGCGCTTCGGATCGCGCGTAGACTTTGCGCCTTACGCTCGCGGGGCGGCGTTGCTGGCCGCTTCGGAAACCATTTTTTTGAACGCCTCTGTCGCGGATTTCACGACGGTCTCCGGTCCGGTCATCTTGATGAAAACATTTCCATCAGGACTTTCCAGAATGGCGCCGCAAAGGGCATAACCGGTCATCGGTGTGGTCGGGCCGCCGGGCATGCCGCTGCTGAAAGTACCTTCAGTTGTGGCGAAAGTGATTTTCACCGAACCGGCCTGGACGGTTTCTGTTTTCCGTTTGTCTTCGCTTCCGGGAAATTGGGCGAACCAGCGAGCGACGTTATCGGCCGGTGTTCCGCCCTGGCCCGCCCCAAACTGAAAAAAAGTCACCTCCCCTTTCGCGGAACCTTCGCCGATTTCGAGCTGCGCTTTGCGCATCGGCGATGAAGGCGTCACTTGTTTCCAGGCCGCCGGCAGGGCGAAAGTAAAAGGTCCGACTTTGACCGGCGCCGTGGATGGTTCTGCTGGTGCGAAGGCAGCGATCAACAGGAAAAAAGCGGCGGCGGTAAGTGCAGTTCTCATGAGGAAGAATAAATCAGGAACGCAGGAAAACAGGAAAGGGATTATTTCGGTCTCCGTCCTGCCGTTCAAGGCTTCGCTCGACAGCGCGACTCAGGAAACGCTACATTAAGGACGCCCTCCAACCTTATGCGCCTACGATTTTTTATTCCTGCCCTCAGTCTGCTTCTGAGCGGTGCCTGCTGTGCCCAAAACGACATGCCGGCGGCGGATTCGAGCTCGCTCGATTTCAAGCAATGGGGACTGCTCGCGATCCAGGATGGCGGGCGCCGCAAGCCGATCGATACGTTTTCGCGCGAGACGCTGATCAAGATCTCCGGCCGCTCGAGTTACACCGATACGCACGGCAAGAATTGGCAGGCAAACGATTTCGTCCTCTCGGCCCTGCTCGACACGCACAACTGGAAGGATGAGCCGATGGTGCTGGTGTCGCTCGGGCAAGTGATCGAGAAGCTCGGGCTCGACAAGACGCAGCGGCGCTTTTCCTTTTCGCAATTGGCGGCGCTGCCGGAGTTGAACCGGCTGGCGGGTGAAGCGCACGCGCTGCGCAAGGCGGAGAAACCACTCGACCGTGTCCAAAGTGAAGTGATGAGCGTCAGCGAACGCCTCGCTCTTCTCGCGCACGTGATGGATGGAAGTGTATTCCTCCTCGTGCCCGCCGCGGAGAAGACCACTGATGCCTGGGTCGTTCCTCCGGAATTCGCCCGTTACTATCAGGAGGCGCAATTCAATGCGCCGATGACCCAATTGCAAACGGTCGCGAGCGCGTACGCGAAGGGCGATAATTTCCAATTCAGCCGCGCGGCTAATCAACTGCGCGACGGGTTGCGCGGGTTGAGCCCGAAGATTTACCCCGAGGAATCACAATTGCGGCTGGAATATTTCTATAACCACTGGGACGGCTTTTATCGCGCGGCTTTGTGCTATGGAGTCGCGCTGCTCCTGCTCGGGATCGCCCATTATCGTCGAGCTCCAGACGCGGCCCATAGGACCGCGACTACAGAAGCGTCTGCGAAACGCAGCTACCTGACAATCATTGGCGTCGTCCTCGCGGTCGCCGGGCTGCTCTTTCACGCCAGCGGAATTGCGATGCGATGCATGATCGCGGGCCGGCCGCCGGTCACGAACATGTACGAGTCCATTATCTGGGTGTCGTTCGCGGTTTCCTTTTTCGGTATGATATTTTTCGCGCGTTATCGCACCCCGGTCTATCTCCTGGCGGCGTTGCCGGTTTCGCTCGTCGCGCTACTGCTCGTCCATCAGATGCCGATAGCGATGCCGTCCAGCATCGACCCGCTCGTGCCGGTCCTGCGCGATAATTTCTGGCTCACCATCCATGTGCTCACCATCACGCTGAGCTATGCCGCGTTCGCGCTGGCCATGGGCTTCGGACATATCCTCCTTTTCCGCTACGCGCGCGATCCGGTCTCGGCGCGGGCGGATCAGCCGATGCATTTCTGGCTTTATCGTGTGCTCCAGCTCGGCGTCATTCTGCTCGCGGCTGGATCTATTCTCGGCGGCGTTTGGGCCATCTATTCCTGGGGCCGCTTCTGGGGTTGGGATCCGAAGGATTCCTGGGCGCTCATCGCGCTCCTTTGGTACTTCCTGACTTTGCACGGCCGGCTGGCC
>JBEEHO010000266.1:0-10701 GCA_041167425.1 Verrucomicrobiota bacterium
ACAACAACGAACTGCCGGAACGAGGTTTCGTCATAGAGCTTTTCCACATCAGGCCAGCTTTGCCCAAAGTAATCGAACTGGCCTAGTTGGTTGGAACCATAGTCGGGCCAACTGAGTGCCGCGCGAAAGGGTAGTGCTACCAACGACATCAAGATCGTTCTGTTGCTGACCTCATTCGCGGGAAGAAGGGGACGCTCCTGCTGAAAGGAAACACCGCGCAGGAAGTACTCCGTTACCGCATAAGGAATGTAGTTATCCGCCGGCGCGGTGGTCATGAACTGAATCTTTACGTTCAAAGTGTGCCTCTTAAATATGTACATCCCATCCGGAAGCGAGGCAGGGAAGCGCACCTCGAGGTGGATGATCGCAACACACGACAGGAGAAAAGGCAGCCAGATCAAAAGTGAGAGCCGCACCTGGCGCGAAAGGGCCGCGAAGAGTTGGATCCAAACACGCCGTCTTGCGAGATAGAAAATGGAAACAATCGCACCGCCGACCGGCAGGACGATAAATAAAGGTCGGAGCTGCCCCGTTACCGCAACAAGGAGTCCGGCCACTCCATGAACTGCCACGCCGGCGCCTAATCCGTATCCCAACAGTTCGATCCCGCCGAGGCGGGTAAACCGATGGCAAAGAGCAAGGCCGATCGCGGCGATCGACATGAGCACCCATGCCAGCAACAGATAATCAGCAAGCAGGTCAGCCATCCGGGCATCTTATCCGACAGGTCAACCAACAACAGATCGAGCGCATCCGCCGGCTGGAGAATCCTATTCTGGAAGTTGGGAATGCCCGTGGTGTCGTAATCGCCTCCAACGACAATTGGGGAGGACCCGAATCAGGCAAAAACTCAAATGCTGGGACTGGCTCCGACCCCCGGCTATCAGCAGTCTACCACGTGCAATAATCCGCCAGGAATTACGCGGTCAGCGACGATTCCTGCAGCCGTTCCTGCAAGTCCGCGCTCTGGAGGGATTGAATCATTTCCTTCAAGTCGCCTTCCATGACGCGATCGAGATTGTAGAGAGTCAGGCCGATCCGGTGATCGGTGATCCGGTTCTGCGGAAAATTGTAGGTGCGGATTTTTTCTTCGCGCCCGCCTGAACCGATCTGGTTCTTGCGATGAGCGGAATATTTCGCCTCTTCTTCGCGCTGCTTTTCTTCGAGCAACCGCGCGCGCATGATCTTGAGCGCTTTCTCTTTGTTCTTTTGCTGGCTCCGACCGTCCTGGCAACGCACGATTCGCCCGGTCGGAATGTGGAGAATCTGCACGGCGGAGTCGGTCGTGTTTACGCCCTGGCCGCCGGGGCCGCCGGAGCGGCAGACTTCAATCCGCAAATCTTCCGGTTTCAACTCGAGATCGACTTCCTCGGCTTCCGGCAGCACGGCGACCGTGGCGGTGGAAGTATGGATGCGGCCCTGCGCTTCGGTCGCCGGAACGCGCTGGACGCGATGAACCCCGCTTTCGAAACGGAGCTGGCGAAAAACGTTTTCGCCCGAGACTTTGAAAATGGATTCCTTCAATCCGCCCAGTTCCGATGGGCTCGACTCGAGATCTTCGATTTTCAGGCCGGTCGCTTCCGCGTAGCGATTGTACATCCGGTAAAGATCGGCGGCGAAGATGGCTGCTTCGCTGCCGCCGGTGCCGGCGCGAATTTCCACGATCGCATCGCGGTTCTCGTTTTCATCCGGAGGCAGGAGCGCGATCTGGAAATCGCGTTCGAGATCGGTCACGCGTTTTTGGAGCTCGGGAATTTCGTCCTCGGCCATGGCGGCAATTTCAACGTCGTTCGAGGCAGCCAGCTCGCGATTCTGATCCAGTTGTTCGCGGGCAACTTCCAGCTCGGTCCAGCGCGCGAGGAGTTGCTTCACGCCGGAATGCTCCCGCATGGTCTCACTGGCGCGCTTGCGATTTTCGAAAAGCGCCGGATCGGCGATCTCGCGTTCGAGTTGTTCGAAACGCTCACGCTTGCGCTCAATTAAAGAATTGAAGTCCATAAACAAAAACGGCGACTGCACACCCTGGGCGCAATCACCGTCTGGAAAACTGAGGAGCTAGGCTTTTCTGGCTGCGCCGGCGCGGGTGGCCTTGGTGCTGCCGTAGCGGCGCGCGAATTTCTCGACGCGGCCCGCGGTATCGACGAACTTTTGCTCACCGGTGAAAAACGGATGGCAGGCGGCGCAGATGCCGATTTTAATGTCCTGCTTGGTCGAGCGGGTGTGATACACAGCACCGCACGCGCAGGAGATGTCGGTCTCGAAATACTCTGGATGAATGTCCGCTTTCATGTTTGGAAACGAGTGGCGAACTTAGGCGCGCTCCGGCCCGCGCGCAAGGGATGAAATCGACTGATCCCGACAGCCTGGTCGAGGCGTGGGAGAATATCCTGGCGACCCCCCATGGGAAGGAGCGGACCGCAATCTTCGATCCGGGCGGGCACGTGCTGCGGACTTTTGCGCAGATCGAAGAGGAGGCGCTCGATTTCCAGCAAACGATGTTGCGCAACTTTCGTGAAGGCGAAGTGATCGCGATTCACATCGGGAATCATGCGGCGTGGCCCGCGTTGCTTCTGGCCTGTTTGCGGGGCCGGCTGGTGGCACTTCCCCTCGAGCGGACCATGGCCGAACGCGAGCGCGATGCCGCGCTGCGGATCTGCGGGGCCGCGGCCGTGGTTGAAATTGAAAACGAGCTCGTGAGGCTGAGAGAACTGGCGCGCGATCCGATCGCGTGGGGATCACTGCCGCCGTCCCTCTTGAAACTTACCTCCGGCACCACGGCAGCGCCGCGCGCGATCCGTTTCCGCAGCGAACAACTCCTGGCGGACTGCGTCCAGATTTGCGACACGATGGACATCACGGACCGCGATCTGAATTTCGCCGTCATCCCGCTTTCGCACTCCTACGGCTTCAGCAATCTGGTTACGCCGTTGCTGGCCCGCGGCGTGCCGATGGTCCTGAGCCGGGATCGGATGCCGCGGGCCGTCCTGGACGATCTCGCGCGCACGAACGCAACCGTGTTCCCCGGGATGCCGGTTTTTTATCAGGCATTTTCCGAGATGAGCGACGTGCCGGCGCTTCCGCATTTGCGTCTGTGCATTTCCGCGGGCGCGCCGCTTCCGCTGGAAGTGGCCGCGAAATTCCGGGCAAAATTCCACCAGTCGATTCACTCCTTTTACGGTTCGTCCGAGTGCGGCGGCATTTGTTACGATCGCCAGGCGCCATTACTCGAACAGGGCTTTGTGGGCGAGCCGATGCGCGGCGTGGAACTGGAATTATTGAAACCAGACGCTCCGGCGACTCGCGTGCGTGTGCGAAGCGTCGCGGCCGGCGACGGATATTTCCCGGCTCCAGACGAAGATAAACTTGGGCACGGCGTTTTTATTCCGGACGATTTGTTGAGCGGGAGCGACAGCGGCTTTCGAATTGTGGGCCGGATCTCCGACGTGATTAACGTCGCCGGCAAAAAGGTGAATCCGGCGGAAGTGGAAGCGGAGCTGCTGAGATTTACCGGCGTGCGCGCGGCGGTTGTCTTTGGACGCGAATCCATTTTGCGCAATGAAGAGGTGGCGGCCTGCGTGGTGGCTGAAGGGAAGATTCGCGAATCGGATCTGCTGGAGTTCTGCCGGACGCGCCTGAGCGGCTGGCAGGTCCCGAAACGGATATTTTTCGTCAAAGAAATTCCGGTAAACGAGCGCGGCAAAATCAATCGCCGGGAACTGGCCTCCCGGTTTCGCGTCTGATTCTGGTTCCGAAAAGCGAATCGGCGACACTCAATCGCGCCCCCAATTCCGAACTAGCTAATAACAAAACAAGGAACTCCACATGCGAAATATTCTCTTCTCCATCCTCGGCAGCTTTATTTTCCTCGTGGCTTTCAGTAGCTGCAGCACGTCGGTCAAAAGCGACAGCGGCCATGGAGTCACAGCCGGTGTCCACGATAGCGGGCACGGGGTGACGGCCGGTGTGCATACGCAATAATCGGCGCGGAAAACCCTGTAACAGGCGCGGCCGCGCGGCGTTTTTTTCCGCGCTTTCTGCCACGGCCTGAGGGCGGGCCGTCTCCACCCGCGAGGCGAGAAAAATGCTTTTCATTTGCCGGGAAGCAGGCATGTCTACATAGGGCAGAGGCGCGACTCGACCCGCGCCCGCGCCGCTGTCCCGCCATTCTTAAATTGTGAACGAAACGACTCGGACAAATCCTGGAAATTCCGCCGAACAAGGCGGGCGCGTTCTTGTGCTCGAGCCGGAGGAGAATCTTGCGGCCCGGATTCGCGCGGCTCTGCGGGAAGCCGCGCCTTCCGCCCGGGTCGATCTCGCTCGTGGCATCGAAGAAGCGCAACGGCTCGTGATGAGCGATCGGCCGGACCTTTTCGTTCTCGACGTGGACGCGGTTCCCGATCTGGGCCAGGAATTTCTTTACGATTTGCGCACCAGCCATCCAAACGCGCGCGCGATCGTTTTGACGGGGACTCACCTGGCGGCGCACCGGGAGCACGCGGCCGGGCTCGGCGCCATACATTTTCTCGAGAAGCCTTTCCCGCACGGCGATTTTGTGGATCTCGTCCAGGCCTTGCTTTCGCCTTCGACCAATGCGGACAGCGAGAAATTTCAAGGAACCCTCAGCGATCTGCACCTCGCGGATATTATCCAGCTGAAATGCATGAGCGGCTCGTCCGCCGCGTTGCAGTTCACCGGCCCGCAGGGAGAAAAGGCGCGCGTTTATTTCGAGAGCGGGCAGGTGCGGCACGCGACCGCGCCCGGAAAAGAAGGCGTGGCGGCGTTTAACGAAATCGTGAATTGGAAAGGCGGCCAGATTTCTGAAGTGACCGGCGCCACCCAAAGCCCGCGCACGATTGATCTGGATTGGCAGATTCTGCTCATGGATGCGGTGCGCAATATCGATGAAACGCGCGATGCCGAATCGACCGCCGCCGCTTCCTCTTCGCCAGCGTCCGGCGGCCGAAGGGTTCTCGTGATCGACGATAGCCTCATGCTGCTCAGCTTCGTGAAAGAAATTTTGTCAGAAGCGAATTACAGCGTCGGCATTGCCGCCACGGCGGAGGAAGGCCTCGCCTCCGCGGTGAAGGAGATACCGGACCTGATCCTGCTCGATTATGTGCTGCCGGATATGAAGGGCGACGACGTTTGCCAGCGGTTGTCGGAAAACCCGGCGACGGCCAAGGCGCGGATCGTGTACATGTCGGGTTTCGGCACGGACCTGCAACCGGATCAAATTAAGAGTGCTAATGTGATCGGATCATTGAACAAACCTTTCACTTCTGATTTGCTGCTTAAAACCGTGGAAAATTACATGCCCAAAGATCCGAGCGAGCCCGAGTCGAAACCCGCCGAGCCACCTGTCGTGGAGAACGCCTGGCCCGAGCCTTCCGCCGCGGAATCTCGCTGGTCTGCCCCTGCATCTTTCGCGGCCGAGTCTCCCGCAGCGGAACCTCAGCGCACTGCGCCAGCGTGGCCGGAACCTGATCCCGTTGCGGCGGCCTGGCAAAAGTCCGACGCCGCCCCGGAAGCCGCGAGTGAGCCTGCCCCGTTGGAAGCTGCAGAAACTGCCGGAATCGCAGCAGGCGCCGGCGCTGCGAGTGATGCCTGGTGGAGCGCCCCTGTCTCGACCGCCGCCCCGGCCTGGCCGGAATCGAAGTCTCCATCTTCGCCCACAGGTTTCGAATCCTCCTCCGCGATATCCGATCAACCCGCTCAAGCAGCGCGCACTGAAGAACCGCTTCCAGTGAATGGATCTTTCTTCTCCGGCGACACGAGCTTCTTCTCCCTCAACGGAGCATTGCACACGATCGGAAAGGAAAAGCTGACCGGCACTTTGCGATCATTTTGGAATAAGGAGACGGTCGATCTTCTCGCGAAAAATGGAGAAGTCATCCTGGTGACCACGCGCGATCCGCAGCTCTACTGCCCCGAGGCGCCGATCACTCTCGTCAATGTGGACGCGGAACAAAACGAACGCGCGCGCGCTCAACAGCGGGAAACCGGCTGCCCCGTTTTCCTCACGCTGGCGCGCGAAGGTTTGATCTTGCAGGAACCGGCGGTGCAACTGGTCCAGCACTACGGCCAGAAACTTTTCGCGCAGCTTTGGACCGCGAAAAAAGTCCGCTTCGTTTTTGAGCAAAGCGACACGCTCCCGGAATATTCCAGGGAGGTCCCCGGCGAAGAAGATATCGACCATTGGGTCTTGAGCACGCTCCGGAGCATCCAGTTCCAGGAATTGGGCGACAAGGCGGAAGTGGATGGCGGAAGCATTCCCGCTTTCACTCGCGACGGCTTCGAGCGCGTGCAGAAACTTCGGCTCACCGTTGCGGAAGCCCAGTTCGCCTCGCAATTCAACGGCGCCCGCTCGATCGCTCAAATTGCAAAAAATCTTCGGCTGGATTTCAAATTTGCGCGGCTCACTTTGTATCGCTTCCTCGCGCTCGAGATCGTCGAATGCTGGCCGCCGGCGGCGGTAAATGCCAAACAGGAAAAGCGCGGGTTGTTCCAGCGGCTTGGGTTTGGCGAATAACTCGGCGCGTGAGGAATGCAGCCGAAAACGGAATCTTCGACGCCGGAAGAACCGTCGAACATCGTCGCGCTTCCGGCCGCGCCTGAGAACGGTGAGGTTGCGCGCCTCTCCGCGCCGGAAAATTTCATCAACCGCGAGCTGAGCTGGCTCGAATTCAACCGGCGCGTGCTCGAGGAAGCGCAGGACCCCACGCAGCCCCTGATCGAGCGGGTCAAGTTCCTCACGATCTTCAGTTCGAACCTCGACGAATTTTTCGAGATCCGCGTCGCGGGCATCAAACAACAGATCGAAAGCGAGACAAGCGATGTCGGCGCGGACGGCTTGAGCCCGACCGAAACGTTCAACGCCATCCAGCGGATCGCGCACGAAATGGTCGCGACCGAATACGCGCTTTGGAAAGACGATCTCGCCCCGGCCCTGGCGAAGAATGGTATTCGCGTCCACGACGTCGCGGATTTAAATGCAAAACGAACCGCCTGGGCCCAGCGTTATTTCCGGGAGGAAGTTTTTCCGATGCTGACCCCGCTCGCGGTGGATGCGAGCCATCCTTTCCCGCAGCTCCTGAACAAGAGCCACAACCTGCTCGTGCGCGCGCGGAGCCAGCGCGGGGGCGAATTGCTCCATGCCATCGTGCAGGTCCCGCGCGTTTTGCCGCGCCTGATTCTGCTGCCCCGTGGCAAAGGCGAAGATGAGCCGTGGGATTACATCTACCTCTCGTCTCTGATCAAACATCATATCGCCGATCTTTTCCCTGGGTTGCTCCTCGATGGCGCGCATTCTTTTCGAGTCACGCGCAACAGCGATCTCTACATCGACGAGGAAGAGGCGGACAATCTCCTCCGCAGTATCGAGCAGGAACTGCGGCGTTCGAGCCGCGGCGATGCGGTGCGCCTGGAAGTAGCCGCGGATTGTCCGAAAGATTTTCGCGAATTGCTTCTCGAATTTTTTGAGCTCGGCGAAATGGATCTGTACCGGCTCGATGGCCCGCTCTCGATGACTCACCTCTCGCCGCTGGTGGCAAATGACGCCTTCGCGAAATTAAAGGACCGTGTCTTTCAACCGGCGCGCGATCCCGCCCTGCCGCCCCACGTCAATATTTTTGAAGTGATGCGCAAACAGGATGTGCTTTTGCATCACCCCTACGAAAGCTTCGATCCAATCGTCGAGTTCATCGAGAACGCCGCGCAAGATCCGCAGGTGCTCGCGATCAAGATCACCTTGTACCGCACCAGCGGTGATTCGCCGATCGTGGAAGCGCTCATGCATGCCGCCAGCGCCGGGAAGCAGGTCACCGCTCTCGTCGAATTGCGCGCGCGCTTCGACGAGGCCGCAAATATTCAATGGGCGCGGCGCCTGGAAGAAGCGGGGGCGCATGTCGTTTACGGCGTGGTGGGGCTGAAAACCCATTGCAAGGCGCTCCTTATTGTTCGGCGCGACGCGGACCGGCTCCGGCAATATGTGCACCTCGGGACCGGCAACTATCACCCGCGCACCGCCCGCAGTTACACCGACTTCAGCTTGTTCACGACCAATCCGAAAATCACCGAGGAAGTCGCGATCGTTTTCAATACCCTCACCGGTCTCGCCAGTTACCCCGGTTTGGAAAAACTCCTGGTCGCGCCGTTCGACCTGAAAAGCCGCCTCATCGGAATGATCGAACGCGAACGCGAACACGCCCTGGCGGGGAATGAGGGGCGCGTGATCGTGAAGCTCAACTCCCTCGTCGACCAGGAAATCATCGAGAAACTTTACGAGGCTTCCCGGGCCGGCGTGAAGATCGATCTGATCGTGCGCGGCATCTGTTGCCTGCGGCCGCGCCTGCCGGGCTTGAGCGAGAACATTCGCGTGATCAGCATTGTGGGACGGTTCCTCGAGCACAGCCGGATTTATTATTTCGACAACGCCGGGAAGCCGGAAGTGTTTCTGGCGAGCGCCGATTGGATGCCGAGGAATTTTGTTCGGCGCGTCGAGATCGCTTTTCCCATCGAAGACCCCACGCTGCGCGATGAAATCGTGAACGATGTGCTGCCCCGTTTTCTGAACGATCACATCAAAGCCCGCGAGCTCCAGGCGGATGGCACTTATGTCCGCCTGCAACCGGAAGAAGGCGCGCCGCGCTTGCAGGCCCAGCTGCATTTCCGGGAAAGGTCGCGTGGCCAGGCGCGCAAGCTCGCGGAATCGCAAAAAGCGCCGATGATCAAGCTCACGCCCATCAACGTGCTCCGGAAAGAGAATTCATGAAAAAGATCCTCGTCATTGATGTAGGCGGCACGCATGTGAAGCTGATGATTTCGCGCCGGGAAAAACGAAAGTTCGATTCCGGACCGAAGCTTTCGCCCAGGCAATTGATTGCCGCGGTGAAGAAAACCGCGGAGGGCTGGAGCTACGATGCCATCTCCATCGGTTTCCCCGCGCCCGTGCACAAGGGAAGGATCATGAAGGACCCAAAGCATCTCGCGAAGGGCTGGGTCGGTTACAATTTCAACAAGTCGTTAGGTAAACCTGTCCGAGTCATGAACGACGCGGCCATGCAGGCACTCGGGAGTTACCGGGGTGGCCGCATGCTATTTCTCGGTCTCGGCACGGGGCTGGGCTCCACGCTGGTCTGGCAGAAGAATGTCCTTCCCCTTGAGCTGGGCGATCTTCCCTACGAAGGCGGCATCATCGAAGAGGTCCTCGGTAAACCGGGCCTCGAACGTCTCGGAAAGAAAGACTGGGAGCGCGAAGTTCTGTTCTGCCTGGATCAGCTCAAACTCTCCTTCATCGCCGATTATGTCATGCTTGGAGGAGGCAACTCCAAGATCCTGGACCAGGTACCAGAAGGAGTCGAGCTGGGGCACAACCGGAATGCCTACCTCGGCGGCTGTCGGATGTGGGAAACCGAGCGAGGGACAAAGCGCCCGAAGTGGAATATAATTTAGGGTAACATTCCGCGCCAGTACGGCGGCGGCTGTAGGTCGCGGCTACACTAAACATGCCGTTCGCCAACACTAACCCAGCAATACCTAACGACCAGTTCCTGTCGCACCTGGTGAGTCTTAATTACTTAGCTTGAATGCCTCGGAAACGGCGACGCCTGTTGTGCCGCCGGCGCCGCGCACGATGGCCGTGTAGTTCGCGGGCGGCAGAGTCATCAGGATGGCGGATTCGTTATTATCGCTCGGGGCCAAACCAGTCGCCTCGATCTCCGAGGCGTTAAGCGCGTCTCTCCAGTTGTCGTTACTGGCCAGCTGGGCGCCATTCCCGTCATGCAATTCCAGGGTTGGATCCAGTAATGCGCCCGAGACCTGGCCTTGAATGGACGGACCGGTCGCGCGGAAGAGCACCCGCCTGGGAATGCCGGGTCCGAGAATCACTCCGTCGATCAGCACATTATCCGCGATCCCGACATCGGCGCGCACCGAGAGGTTGCCCAGCTCTCCGTTGGTCGGCTGAAGATCGTAGATCTCAACCAGGCCTATCCCATTGCTGTTCGCCTTGCCTGAAAGAATAACAGTGTAGCTGCCCGCGGGTAAGGTGGCAATAATAGCCGATTCGTGATCATCCGTGGGCGCGACACCGCTGTTGGCGATCTCCTGCTCCTGCCCCCCAATGCGCCAATCGTCGTTGGCCTGGATGACATGTCCGTCGCTACTGGCGTGAAGCTCGATCATCGGATCACTCATTCGGCCAGGCACCGGCGTGACACCGGATTTGATCGACGGTCCGAGCCCGCGCACGATAACTCTCTTACTATTAGTTCCGGTAATGATGAATCCGCCAATGCCCACTTTGTCGGCCTGCTGCGCCAGGACGCGTCCGGAGATGTTAAGTAACTGCACGTTTCCAGAAACAACTGGCGGGTCAAAGGCGGCGAAGAGTCTGCGCCCGGTCGATTGCCGAACGATAGCCGCTTTGTTCTTGCGGCCCGTGTAACTGGGCGAGACACAGCCCAGTGATGCCACACAGCCATCCGCGTAAGCCGCGATGCTTCGGCCTTCCTTGTCCACGGCAATATCGTTAAAGTCGAGAAGGTTCCGATTCGTGCTACTGCAAGTAATGCCTCCAAGACAGATGGATCCTTTTTGCACCGGATCACCCTGGGTGGCGTTGACGGTGACCCAGTGGGCACCGCGGTCATAGGTCGTGGCCACATAGAAGTCCCACACGCCCTGGAAGGTCGTTTCGTCCTG
>JBEEHO010000267.1:0-9918 GCA_041167425.1 Verrucomicrobiota bacterium
GTCTTCTTGAAGTTTCATAATGAAGCAGTCAGGCAGGTTAGCTCTGACTCAGCGATAGCCGGCCTCGAGGAACTGGGTTCAGGGACCCTATTCGAACGCGCCCAGCGACTCGTGCGCTGGCACTATCAATGGGTTATCCGTCACGACTTTCTTCCGCGCATCCTGCAGCCGAATGTTTGGAACTACCAGGAGCGAAGAATGTCCCAGCATCCTGAGCCTGGAGAGAGCTACTCAGTTCCCATTGAATTCTCGCTCGCGGCGTTTCGTTTCGGACATAGCATGGTGCGCAACGCCTACCATCTAAACTGTCGCCAGAAGCGCGTTGTGATCGCGGAGCTTATGGCGCTGGGGCAAAAGGCATCACCTATTCCTGATGATTACCTGGTAGAATGGGGAACACTCCTGGACGGCCTGCCCACTTCAGCCCCCCAAGCATCGAGCAATTTCATCGATACTTCGATTAGCCGGGCCATGCATGGCTTGTCTCCGGAAACGATCCGGTTATCTAACATCCTGGAACCACCCGATCCGTCAAACCTTCCGGTAAGAACACTCCTCCGTGGAGCACGCGCCCAGTTACCTTCAGGTCAGGAGGTAGCCGCGGCCTTGTTGGCTCAAGGGAAAATAGAACCCGACGATCGCCTGACCAGCTCGCAGTTAACTAACGACACCTGCGACCGCTCGGGCAGCGTTTTGCATGAGACAGGTCTCGAGCAAAACACGCCACTCTTTTACTACTTGCTGAAAGAAGCCGAGTTAAAGGCTGAAGGACTTACCTTGGGTCCGGTCGGTAGCCACATTGTTTCCGAGGTAATACAAGGCGCCCTTGAAGCGGACCCAGAGAGCTACCTGTCCGTGGCAGGTCACAAATGGGAACTACCGTCATGGCGCTTCCCCAGTGGGGCCAGGCGACCTATCAACTCGCTTATCGGCATCATCCGGCTGGTCGGGGATGACAAGCTCCTGCCGGAATGCGAGGCGCACTGTCGTCGCTTTCAGCTTCACTCTTCCTCCTAGGAAAAGCTCTTACACCATCGGCCGGAAATGGCCCACGATCTCCTGCAGCCGGCCGGTAATCTGGCCTAACGAGCAAACCTCGACGGTTTCAATCAAGGTCGGGAAACAATTCTCGCCGCGCTCGACCGCGTCGCCCAGCTTATCCAGGGCGCGCCCGGCTTTCCCCGCATTCTTGCGCTTGAATTTCGCGAGACGATCGACCTGCAGCTGCTTCTTCGCCCGGTCTGTCCGCACCATTTCTACTTCCGGCATTTCTTCTTTCGCATCGGCGTATTTGTTTAGCGCGATGATCGGGCGGGTGCCATCGTAAATCTGCTGCTCGTAACGATGGGCCGCGTTCTGGATCTGACTGCGCTGATACCGATGTTCGATCGCCGAGAGGACACCGCCCAGCTCCTCGATCTGCCGGAATTCTTCGAGGATCGCCGCTTCCACCGCGCGCTCGACCGCCTTCATTCCAGGCGAACCGGTCAACATATTCATGGTGTGTTTGAAGATGCCCGATTCGTCGAGAAGGATCGCCTGGCCGTGCGCGGCCAGCCGGATCCACTCTTCACTCGGGGTCGTGAACGGTTCGTCCGCGCTGTTCGAGTGACACGAGTTCGTGCCATTCATGTAGGCGAGCATCAGTTCCGCCGCGGTGCGGGTAAGATTGTTTTTGAATTCCGCCGCGACCAGCGAGCGTCCGCTGGTCTGCGTGTGCAGTTTGAACATCTGTCCCTTCGGTCCCGCGCCGAACGCGTCCCGCATTCCGATCGCCCAAATCCGGCGGGAAGCGCGTGCGAGCGCGATGTATTCTACGTCGAGGCCACAATCCAAGAAGAACGAAAGCCGCGGGGCAAATTGGTCGACCGGGATGCCGCGTTTGCTCAGCAGCTCCGCGTAGGCAAATCCGTTCGACAGGGTGTAGGCCGCTTGTTGCACCGGCGTCGCGCCGGCTTCGCCAATGTGATAGCCGCTGATGGAAACCGGATACCAGCGCGGCATCTCGCGCGTGGTGAATTCGATCATGTCGCAAAGGAAACGGAGCGACGCTTCCGTCGGGAAAATCGTCTCGTTTTGCGCCTGGACTTCCTTGAAAATATCCGCCTGGATCGTGCCGCGCAGTTTCGCCACCACGGACGGCCCGAAGCGTTTCTTCGCTGCCGCGATATACATCGCCATGATGATCGGCGCCGGGCCGCTGATCGTCATCGAGGCGGAGAAACTGGGCGAGCCCATGTCGAAGCCGTCGTAGAGCCGCACCATGTCTTCATAGGTGTCGATCGCCAGGCCGCCCTCGCCGATTTTTCCGAAAACGCCTTCCGCGTCGCTATCGATTCCGTAAAGAGTGGGCCCATCAAATGCGGTGCTTAATCGCGCGCTGCGCTGGTGACCGGTCAGGTAGTGGAAGCGCTCGTTCGTGTCTTCCGCGAGACCGAATCCGGAAAATAAACGCGTCGGCTCTTCGGTCTCCACCGGCTTGGCGGCGGCGATTTTCTTCGCGCCCTTTTTCCCATTCTTGCCGTGCTTCCCATTACGTCCGTTCTTGCCGAAACTGCCATCCTCCGGTTCCCGCAATGGCTCCAGATACATCTCGCGGTAAGCGCCATTCGTATAAGGAAATTCACCCGGCAGACCTTCGCCCAAAAGATACCGTGCGATTTCGCCCGGCTCGTCGATTTCCGGCAAGGCCAGCCGCGGCAATTTCAATCCAGTAGGGGCCATGCCGATGGGTGTTTTCGCCTTCACGTCGTTCCAGCGATCGAGAAGTTTTTTGCCGAAAGCTTTTTCGGAACGCGCGCGTTTCACTTCGTCCAAGACGAAGGCGTTATAGTTTTCCACCGCCTCAACTACTCGTCCTAGTTTGCTCATAAATGTTCCATCAATAAATCGCACAACTCATCCACGCCTGCATCGCGATGCCGGTTCGCCACCGTCGAAATCACGGTCTGCGACCGCTTGTTCTGGTCGAGCCGGCGTTCAATCTCCAGGACGGCCGTGCGCGCTCGTTCCTGATCGCTCTTGTTCACCACCACAATATCCGCCAGATCGAGCATCACGATTTTTTGCAATTGCAGCCGGCTCCCGTAATCCGGATTCATCACCAGCACCGTCTTGTCCACCAGGCCGGATTGAAATGGCATCGCCTCCTGCCCAGTCCCCACCGTTTCGATAATTACATAATCGAACCGCGATTGGGCGAGGAGCTGGAGGCAATCCTCCGTCGCGGGCGAAAGCCCGCCGGCCTGTCCACGCGTCGCCATGCTCCGCATAAAAACGCGTTCGTTCTGCGAATTGATCATCGTCGCGCGATCCCCCAGCAACGCGCCCGCCCCTACCACGCTCGGATCGTGCGAAAGAATCGCGATCCGCGCCTTTGGTTCGCGCTGCAGGAGGCGAAGCACCAACTCATCAATCAGCGTCGTCTTCCCCGCGCCGCCTGGTCCCGTAAAACCAAATACGCGCGTTCCATTCTTCTTTCGCGCCGTGCTAGCTTTTTTTCCTTTGGGCGTTGGGCGTTGGACGTTGGACGTTGAACGTTTTCTTTTTCCTTCAGCATACGCGTCCTCAATCGCCGTCAGCTTCCGCGCGAGCTTCATCTCCTCTGTCGGCGCCTTCCCTCCCCGCTTCGCCACCCCGCCATAGTGCTTGTGCACGTACTCGACCATCTCGTTCAGCGGCGTTCCCGCGAAAAAAATCTTATCCACCCCTTTGCGCCGCATCACCGCTTCATCGGCGCTGGTAATGGTGCCGCCGCCGCCGCCGAAAACCCTGATGTAGTCCGCTCCCTGTTTTTTCAGGCGCGCCGCCACTTCCGAAAAAAATTCAACGTGTCCGCCGTTGTAACTCGAAATCCCCAGCGCCTTCACATCTTCCTGGACCGCGGCGCGCACCATGTCGCTCGCGTAACGGTGATATCCCAGGTAAACGACTTCGATCCCGTGCCGGATGAATTCCAGATTGATCGTGTTGATGGCGCTGTCGTGCCCGTCGCAAATCGGAACAGCAGTGAGAACTCGGATCGGTGCAGGCATTTTAGAGCGACGGCCAGGGACCGTCGGAAAAGTGCGAAAACCTTAGCGTCAATCGTGTGGCGAGCAAAGGGATTCCCGCCTAACGTCGCGCATGACTGACCCTCTCGATTTTACCGGCAAGGTCGTCCTCGTGACCGGCAGCTCCCGCGGACTCGGCGCGGAGATGATCAAGGCGTTCGGCCGGCATGGCGCGCAATGCGTGGTCAATTACATCGCCGACGCTGCCGGCCAGAACAAATCGGATGCGGACGTCGTGGCCAGGGCATTGAAAGACCCGCTCGTAATCGAGTGCGACGTGACCCAGCCCGGGCAGGTCGAAGCGATGATGAAAACGATCGGCGAGAAATTCGGCGGCCTCGACATTCTGATTAACAACTCCGGCGTTATCCGCGACCGCACGATCAAGAAATTGACGTTGGAAGATTTTGAAACGGTCGTGCGCGTGAATCTGGCCGGCACCTTCAACGTTACGCAAAAAGCCGCGGCCATTTTGCGCAAGGATGGCCGGATTGTGAACTTGTCCTCGGTCAGCGGGCAGATGGGGTTGTTCGGCCAGGCGAATTATTCCTCGAGCAAAGCCGCGATCATCGCGCTCACGAAAGTGTCGGCTCGCGAGTTCGCGCGCCAGAATATCACCGTGAACGCGATCGCGCCCGGCTTCATCGATGTCGGCATGAGCAAGGGCATGCCCGACGAAGTCACCGCTAATTTCATAAAGCAAATCCCGCTCGGCCGCCTGGGCGACGCCGAAAATATTGTCGATGCGGCGTTGTTTCTTTGCTCACCGATGGCGTCGTACATCACCGGCCACGTCTTGAATGTGAACGGCGGATTCTACATGGGCTGAACGGCAGCGGCAGGCGTGCCCCCGGATCTCGGAAAAAACTTCGGTGCCAAATCATCACACAACCGGCGGTCTTACTTTCCCTCGCTGGTTCATTGGGGTGATGGCGATATTTGCCAGCGTGAATGCGATCGCCGCCCGGCCCACCATTTCCGAAGACCGCGAGTTAAAAGAGATCGACCTCGCGCCCTGGGAGTGTCGTGACCGTCCCGAAGGAAGTGCCAAAACTCCCGATGGCGCCGAGCGCAACCGTTTAAAAAATCGATCCACGGCCGAGGTCACACGCCTGAATCTCAAGCCGATGGAGACCGCATCGTTCCTGCAGTTCGTGGCGGGGTTCGATGCCCAGACGAAAGGCACGCGGCGGAAAGACCTGAGCTCGGGACAAAGACCACAACTTGATCCTCTGGAAAAACAGATCGTCTCTTTTGTTGGCTATCTGGTGCTCGCATATGCCGGCCCTCCGGAAAGTACGAACTGCGGCAGCATGGATTTCCATGACTGGCATCTCGAGCTCTTCGACAAACCGCTCGACCATGCCCCGCAAATCGGCGATCCGACGCCGATTATTTGCGAGATTACTCCGCGAACCCAAAGCGCCATCTATCGCGATGGCGCCCGGATTCAAACGATGGCGGGTTTCATTCGCGCGCCCGACATGACCATCGAACCGACCGGGCATCCGGCACGAAAAGTTCGCGTGACGGGATATCTCTTATGGGATGACGAACATAATGGCGTTGCCGACGTCGGGACGACCATCCGCACCTTTGGAGCAAACAAATATCATCAGCCGTGGCGCTCCACCGCCTGGGAAATTCATCCCGTGCTCAAGATAGAAGCATTCGACGCCGCAACCGTTTTGCCCTCCGCGAGTCCATCTCCGGTACCGCCGGTTCCGGCTCCTTTACAAAAAACAATCCAGGCGCCGACTCCCAGTGCTCCTCCGCAAACTCAGTTCACCACCATCACTCAGCCGGTCAGAATCAAGATCCCGTACGGGGAGACAATCCTTCCGCGCGGAACAAAGCTGCCCGTGGTGTCGCACGACGCCAAAACAGTGACGGTGCGTTATCTCAACGGAACCTACGCAGTCCCGATTCCGTTCACCGATTTTCGATAACGGCACAATCTCACTCGATGGCGTGGACGATGTAGGTGCCGGCCTGTTTATCGTCTTCCAATTTCAGAAGGCCGCGCTTTTGCGCTTCGAGGAGCAGTTCGTTGAAGGCACGAAAACCGTGCGCGCGTTCGTTGAAGCCGGGATTCTGACGTTTGATGGCTTGTTTCACCAGCGAGCCGCGGATCGGATAATCCTCACCTCGCTCGGCCCGCAACGCTTCCAAAGTTTTCGCCAACAAATCGAGCGCGCCGTCGATTGAAGGTCCGGAGCCGTGATCCTGGTCGACCGGCGGCTTCGCGTTGCGCGTACTGGGAGTGGCGGGACGTTTCTTGGCCGGTTCAACTCGCACGAGATCGTCGTAATAAATGAATTCGTCGCAATTGCTGATGAACAAATCGGAGGTCGATTTTTTGACGCCGATGCCGATCACGGTCTTGGCGTTCTCGCGCAGCTTGCTCACGAGCGGAGAAAAATCCGAATCGCCGCTGATGATGACGAAAGTGTCGACGTGGCTCTTGGTGTAGCAGAGGTCTAGCGCGTCGACGACCATGCGGATATCGGCGGAATTTTTGCCTGACTGACGCACGTGCGGGATCTCGATCAACTCGAACGCGGCCTCGTGCAGCCCGCGTTTGAACGCCTTGTAGCGGTCGAAATCGCAGTAGGCTTTTTTGACCACGATGTGGCCTTTCAGCAGCAAACGCTCCAGCACTTTGCGGATGTCGAATGCCGGAAATTGCGCCTCGAGCGCGCCGATGGCGATATTTTCGAGGTCGAGGAAAACGGCCATCGTGGCGTCGGAATCGGGAGCGCTCATTTAGGTCCGGATGGTAGTGTGCCAGATATAACAATGGCAAGTAGCACGCTGGCCTTTCCCGTAAACGAGTGAGGTATCGCCGGTACGGGAGCTGCTGATTTATCGGTATGCAACTCGCCCAAAAACCCGTTCGCGCCACTATTCTACCCGCCTTCAAGGCCGGGCAGTCCCAGCCAAAGGCGGCGGCGCCCGACCAGTTCAGAATGTCGAGCTATGTGACCGATGAGATCAACGCTTACGTTGCCATCCGCGACATCTCGCTCGCGGAAGCGGAGAAAATAATCAATCCGGTCAACTTGGAACGCGTCCGCATCGCGAATGAGTTCGTCGAAAACTGTTTGAAGCCGGCTCGGCCGCCATACGGCGCGCAGCATTTGCCGGCAGCCGATGCCGTTCGCGAGCGCATGCGCTGCGAAGCAGTCAAGGTCCGCCTTGCGCTGCTCCGTGCGCACATGGACGCGTTGTCACGCGAGCACGCGCACGCCGCCTAAGCTCAGGCTCGGCATCAGATTAAGCGCGGCCCCAAATCATGGCAACGGAAGTCGTGAGGCTGCCGCCCATGTTGAAGGTCAGAAACTTTTTCACGCCGTCAATCTGGCGCGCGTTGGCTTGTTCCGTCAGCTGCTGATAGGCGTCGAAGACCTGGCGGACACCGGTCGCGCCCACCGGATGGCCGTCGCCGATCAAACCGCCGCCGGTATTGACGGGAATTTCCCAGCCGATCTTTCCGCTGACGTGTTCGCCGCGCACTTGCGGGAGCGCGGTCGCTCCGCTCTTGGCCAGCTCCGCGCCTTTGCCCGGCTCCGCGAGTCCGAGAATTTCGTAAGCAACGATCTCCGTGATGGAGAAACAATCGTGCACTTCCACGCCCTGCATGTCGCGCGGTTTGAGGTTCGCCATGCTGAACGCTTTCTCGGCCGCCTTTCGCGCGGTGGAAAAAGTGGGTGCGTCTTTTTTCTCGAGCGCGAGATAATCGGTCGTGCTGCCAAAGCCGAGAAGCCGCGGCAGTTTCGATTTATCGCGACCGATCCGATCGAGGTACTTGCCGGAAACGAGAATCAGGCTGGCGCCGCCATCGGTGATTTGCGAGCAGTCCGAAACGCGTAACGGCGGCGCGACGCTGGGATTTTTGTCGGAGACTTGCGAAGCATCGTTGTAAGTGAGGTTCGCGTCGCGCATTTGCGCCAGCGGATTTAAGCGAGCGTGCGCGTAGTTCTTGTAGGCAACAGCCGCGAGGTCATCGGGGGTTGCTCCGTATTTCTCGATGTAGATCTGCGCGATCCGGCCGAACAACTTCGGGAACATGAAGTCACCATATTCCGGCTTCTCGATGTGATAATCCGCCGCCGCGCCCAGAACATCGGAACCGTCGAGAGACGACATGGTCTTCTGTTGTTCCGCGCCGATCACCAGCACGGCGTCGTGAAAGCCACCCATGATCCATTGCGCGCCGAGCAAAACCGAGAGCGACCCGGAAGCGCAGGCAGCTTCGGTATGCATGGTGGGGATCCCGTGCAACTTCGGATCGATCTCAGGCACAAACGCACCGAGATGAAGCTGCTTCGTAAACTGGCCGGCATTGAAGTTGCCCACGGCCGCCGCCTCGATCTCCGCGGGATCGATCTTCGCGTCGTCGATTGCTTTCCGGCCGGATTCCGTAATCAAATCGCGGATCGTTTTGCCTTCCTTCTTTAGGTTGCGCTTAAAATCGGTCCGGCCGCCGCCGAGAATGTAGACTGGTTCGTTCATGCTGATTGATGGATGGCCGCTTGTTTGCGGGGATCGGTCGCAGAAATAATCACGCTGACCGATTTTTGGTTGAAACCTTTGAAGCCCCCTTTGCGCTGCAAATTTTCGAGGTGACTGCCGATGGCGCCGTCCTTCGTGAATTGCTCGAACTGCGCTTCGGTAATGAGGTCTTCTTCGCGCAGCCTCTCGGCGCGCTCGCGACGGACGCTCCATCGCTCGCCCTCTGTGAAGGCCTGCTTCAAAAACGGGAAATCGGAAAACGGATTCATCGTTGCTATGTTCGCCTTCGCGAGTTGCTCGCGCAGCAGCGCGTGATCGAAACGGCACTCCAGATGATGCATGCCGGCTTCAAGAAAACTCTCGCCATGCAATCCGACCCAGAGCCCGATCGTCCCCAGTTTTTCTTCCGGCGGCAGCGGCTTTCTCGAAAAATCTATATCCGTTTCGTCCGGCTGCAGGTCGACGTCCGCGAAGATAACGATGCCTTCGATCGCCTGTTCGATAATCTGCGCGCCCCAGCCGGCCTGAGAGCCGGCGTAGTAACGCTCGCGCCGCTCGAAGCCGAGCATCTCGAACGCTTTCATCAAATCGACGAAATGTTTTCTCGAGGAGCGGAACGTATGGTGATCGTGGTTCGCCCAGCCGAGGCCGAGAATGTCCTGCCGGCGCTTCTGCTCGATCCCCGCACGATTTCTTTTTTGCCAATAGGCCCGCTCTTCCTCGAAGACGAGGTGACAGGCCAGGTCGCGTCCGACCAGCCCGACCATTTTCTTCAGGCGCTCGAACCCATGCCGGAATCCTTCCGCGTCGTCCTCCCAAACGCGACGGCGCGATTGCCATAGCTCGCGCGCAGCAACGAACGATTTCAGGTCGGAACTCTTTGTGAGGTAACCTCGATAGGCGCGTCGCTCGATCGCCTCGAGCCGCGTTCCATTTTCCTCCGAGACAGGAACGCGACGGAAACGCGAGAGCGGTTCGCCTTCTGGTTCCGCGGTAATTTGGTGGATCGCCGCAAACTGCGCAATGCTTTCGGGGCGAACCGCGACCGCCAGCGGATAATTCGCGTTACTTTGCGCGATCAAGACGCGCGGCAGCATCGCTTCCGGATGCCAGAGCGCTTTTTGATTATTTGGATTTTCGCCGAGCGGATCATCCGTGAACCCGAATTCACGTAACGCCGCTTCATCAGCAGCGGGCAGAACGAGGTGATCGATCCAATCGAGAAAGAGCGTGCCGGTTTCATCCCGCATCCGGTGGGAAAGAACGCGGGCGAATTCGTTGCGCTGAAGAAAGGCGTCGATCCGCTCCAGCAGGAAATTTTCGGCCTCGTAACAAAGCGGCCAGTTAAATT
>JBEEHO010000268.1:0-4890 GCA_041167425.1 Verrucomicrobiota bacterium
CAGATGGGCCTCTCCACTTTCCGGACCCAGTTTCAAAGCGCTTTGCACCGCTGCTTCCGCCAGGGCGAGCCGGGCCGGCGTATGGTCGACGCCATAAAAATACAAATAGTCGTGCACGCCGGCCAGCTCGCAGTAGGCCAGGAGAAAAAGCGGATCCTGGGTGACGGCTTCGTTCAACAACTGCGCGGCCTGCGAGAGATTGTCTCCAAAGCGCGCGCCGAAAGCGCTGGTGGCGATCAACGCTTTGGCCCGATTATAGAGATCGTAGGCTGCAAGATTGATCGTAGGTGCCTGCGCGATTGCCGCTTTTTCGCTGGGGGAAATCCTCGCCTTGAGCTGTTCCGCGATGGTCTTCGCGATCTCGCTTTGAATCGCAAACACGTCGTCCAGTGGACGATCATAATGCTCGGACCACAGATGCGTGTCGGTGCGGACATCGATGAGTTGCACGGCGACGCGTACCCTGTTTGAAGCGCGCTGCACGCTGCCTTCAAGGATGTGAGTGACCTTTAACGTCTGTGCGATCTCGGCCAGATTACGCGAGGCGGTGTTCTTATATTGCATCACGCTGGTGCGGCTGATCACCCTCAAGTCAGCCACCTTCGCGAGGTCGGCGCGGATTTCATCCTGCACGCCGTCAGTGAAAAATGCGTTCTCCTGATTCGTGCTCAAGTTTTCAAAAGGAAGAACGGCGATGGATTTTTCCGAAATGGCTGCGTCTGAAATCACGTTGGACCGCGCCGGGGGCGCGGGCGACGTGGATGAAGAAAACTTCTCGCGCGCGAACTGGAACAGGAAAAAACCCACCACGAGTGCCGCCAGGCCGGCGATCATCGCGGTTAATTTGCGCGTGTTCCTTTTCAAACGGGCCTGGGTTTTCGCGAGGACTGGCTTGTCGTCGAGGAATCGCTGTAGATCATCCGCGAGCGCGGCTGCGCTGACGTAGCGGGCGCCCGGTTCTTTTTGCAGACATTTGAGGCAAACTGTTTCCAGGCTCCGTGGAATCGAGGGGCAATGGAACGCGGGCGAAACGGGAATTTCCGTGATGACACGAACGGTCAACGACGTTTCACTTTCATCCGGCACGAACGGAGGACGCCCTGCGAGCAATTCGTAGAGGATCGCGCCGAGCGCATATACGTCCGCCGGCGCGCCGACATCGCGGCTTGTCCCTTTTGCCTGCTCGGGCGCCATGTAGGTCGGCGTGCCGATGATCACGCCGGAGAGAGTCAGCGCACTCTCGCTCGTGAGCCGTTTCGCGATCCCGAAGTCCGTCACCTTTGGCACTCCCGCGGGGTCGAGCAGCACGTTCGCAGGTTTCATGTCGCGATGGATCACTCCGTTCTCGTGCGCGAAGTGCAATGCCCGCGCGATGCTGATCAACAACTGGATCGCTTCACGCACGGGCAGCTTGCCGGCGCGCAACCGGTCCGCCAGCGAACCGGTTTCGATGAATTCCATCGAGTAAAACGGAGCGCCGCCGTTTTCCCCGACATCGTAAATGTGAATGATGTTGGTGTGATGCAGCCCGGCCGCTGTCTCAGCCTCGGCCAGGAATCGGGTGAGCTCGTCCGGCCCGTAATAACCGGTGAGCATTTTCAGCGCGACGGTGCGGTTCAGCTTCTGTTGCCGCGCGCGATAGACGACGCCCATTCCGCCGCGCCCAACTTCCTTTTCCACTTCGTAGCCGCCGAAGACCTGGCCGGCAGCGCTCGGCGACGCGGCCCGGGGAACGAAAGGCGTCGGATCGGGCATCACAATATCGTGACCGCTTCTTCCCGATGGCTCAAGTGGTAGTTGTTTGCGGAACAACCACGCGCCGACCCAAAGCTGGGGGATTGGTTTGACGCTGCGCGCGGAAGGAAATAGCCTCGGTCATGGCTAATCTCGCTGAGCCTCCCCGGACAACCTCGGAGCGCCCCATCGCTGCCGGCGTCCAGCTGCCGATCGATCTCGATAATTGGATCGAAGAAAACCGGCACCTCTTCAAGCCCCCGGTGAGCAACCGCTATCTGTATGATGGGCGCGATTTTTTCGTCATGATCATCATGGGCCCAAACGCGCGGAACGATTTTCACCAGGTCGATTCCGAGGAGTTCTTCTATCAGTTGAAAGGCGACATCAAGGTTCGCATTCGCGAGGGCGACCGGATCGTGGACCACCTCGTGCGCGAAGGCGAAACGTTCTTCATCCCGCCCAACGTCCCGCACGCACCCGTGCGACCGCCGAACACGCTGGGGTTGGTTGTCGAACGCCGCCGCCCGCCGGGTGAAACGGAACACGTCATTTTCTACTGCGAAAATTGCCAGGCTTTGGTGGAAGACATTCATTTCGACTGCGGCGATATCGTCCAGCACTTCAGCCAGGCGATGCTCGACTTCTGGAACGACGACGCGCGCCGGACCTGCAGGAACTGCGGGACCAGGGTCTCGAAACCGGAACCGGTCAAGCCATTCTGATTCTAGGGCGTTTCCGTGAAACGCCGGCTTGGATAATTGGCGTCTGACCCAGACGCCCTACCAATGAAGATCGACCTGCACACCCACATCCTCCCGCACGACTGGCCCGACCTCGACGCGAAGTACGGCTACGGTGGATTCGTTAGGCTGGAACATTACCAGCCGTGCTGCGCCCGCATGATGATCGGCCAGCGAATCTTTCGCGAGATCACCGACAACGTCTGGGATCCCCGGCGGCGCATCGAAGAAATGGAGCGAACCGGCGTTTCCATGCAGGTGCTGTCGACCGTGCCGGTGATGTTCAGTTATTGGGCGAAGCCAGCCGATGCGCTCGACCTTTCACGCCGGTTGAACGATCACATTGCCGAAGTCGTCCGCGATCATCCGACGAGGTTTGCCGGACTGGCCACGATCCCACTGCAGGATCCAGAGCTGGCGGCGCGTGAATTGGAACGGTGCGTCCGAGAGCTCGGCCTCAGCGGCGCACAGATCGGCACACATGTGGACGCCAACTCTCACTGCGCACGAACCGAAACCCAGAACCTTGACGACATCTCACTCGATTCAGTCTGGAGCACGGCGGAACAACTCGACGCGGCCATCTTCGTTCATCCATGGGACATGCTCGGCAAAGACCGCATGCCGAAATACTGGCTGCCCTGGCTCGTCGGCATGCCGGCCGAGACGTCGCTCGCGATCTGCTCGATGATGTTTGGCGGTGTATTCGAACGGTTCCCGAAACTGCGCGTTGCCTTCGCGCATGGCGGCGGTGCGTTCCCGATCACCGCTGGGCGCATAGAGCATGCCTTTCACGTGCGCCCGGATTTGTGCGCCACGGATAATAAAGCGAACCCGCAAAGTTATCTCGCTCATGGCGACACTCCCGCGCGCTTCTACGTCGACTCACTCGTTCATGATCCGGAAGCGCTTAGATTACTGATCAAGCTCTTCGGCACGCAACGAATCGCGCTCGGATCGGACTATCCATTCCCCCTGGGTGAAGCCGAGCCCGGCAACCTAATTGAATCGATGAAGGACCTTTCCGCGAAAGACAAGGCTGAACTGTTGTCCGACACGGCACGCGAATTTCTCGGTCTGATGTAGAGACGCTTGTGCCAAGCGCCTAACCAAAACAACAGGCGCTTGGCACAGGCGCCTCTACATCACTGCATGTGCCTCAGGTATTCCCGGTCCCATGCCGCTGGAATGCTTTCGCGAGGTGAGTACGGGCCCGGTTGATACGCGCGCGACGCTATACCTAGCTGACTCAGTTCGCAAACGTGCCAGTCCTGCTTGTTCGTCATATCCCAGAATTCGATCGCGTCCTCGGGGTGAAAATCGGGACGACCGAAGGCGTCGGGATGGAAGAACCAGTCGCAAGCGATGAGCGTCCGTTCCGCCGACTGCGGTCGGAGTTGATGCACCATGATATAGTCAGGATGCATGCTTAAAAGCATGTTCGGGAAGACAGAATAATAGAACACTCGTTCCTCGTGCTCGTGCTCCTGCTCGTGCTCCTGATCGTGATCGATCCGTAGTGCGCAGGTATTTCCACTCATGGTAAGACTATGGCCTTTGGTTATCGGCATGAACCCGCCCAGAAAAGGCCCTTCGCACAGATCGTTCTCGGCCAGGTCGTAAGGTGTGAGCTTCTGAAGGGCCGGATGCACCCCGGGACAATGGTAGCACTCCGAGTAATTCTCGAAGATTAACTTCCAGTTGGCCCGAACATCATACTCAATCCTCCCGGCCGAGCGCAGCTTCGGCAGATTCCAGTGCGCAAACTTTCCGGTGAGCGGCGCAAAGACCTTCTCCAGTGGGGTAGGTTGCGGCGCCAGATTAACGAAGATGCATCCTTCCCATAACGCTAACTGCACAGGGTGTAACGAATACTTAGCCTTATCAAAACCTTCTACCTTGTCCATGTGCGGCGCACCGGACAGACGTCCGTCCAACCCATAGGTCCAGGCGTGATAAGGGCATTGAATCGTGGAGGAGTGACCAGCCTGGTTCTCGCATAATCGCGTCCCGCGGTGGCGGCAGACGTTATGGAAGCCGTGCACGTCTCCGTTCTGATCACGCACAATAATGAGACTCTCGCCGGCCACCTCCGAGGTAAAGTAATCTCCCGCGCGGCCGATCTGACTCTGGTGCCCGACCAGGACCCATTGTCTGGAGAAAATGAATTCTTGTTCTTGTGCAAAAATCTCCGGCGAAACGAAGTAAGGCTGCGGCAAGGTTTGAGCGCCAGCGCAGAACGTCTCCGATGTTTTGCGAAAGGAAGAGATCGCACTCGCTTGAGGCATCCCTTCAATCCCCGATCTCTTAGTCACCAGCTTATCCAATACGCTGCCTAGGCTGCCACGGACGGTTGGTCCGGCTGCGCTACCAGGATGCGCTGCGAAACGATAACCATGTCGGAAGCAGCTTC
>JBEEHO010000269.1:0-4960 GCA_041167425.1 Verrucomicrobiota bacterium
GGCGCGTGCGCTCCCCTACGCAGCGCTGCGCGCCGCGGGCTTGTTCGGCGGCGCGAGGCGTTCGATCGCGCTTCGAAGCCGTTCCCAATCCACGGGCTTGGTGACGTGCTCCGCGAAACCTGCGGCCGTGCTGGCGGCCACATCGTCATCCGATCCGAAACCGCTCAGCGCGATGCCGGTCAAATTCTGTGTGTCGCGCAAGTTCCGCATCAGATCGAGGCCGCTGCCGTCGGGCAAACCGACGTCGCTGATGACAAGATCGAAGCGTCGCCCAGCCGCAAGCTCGCGCGCCTTGGCGATAGTAGCGGCGTGGCTGACCTCGAAGCCGGCGTTTTTCAAAATCCGGCCCAGGACACTGGCGGTGTCCTTGTGATCTTCGACGAAAAGAATCCTGGTATGCGGGGCGGCTTCGGGCTCGCTTTCCAAAAACAAAACCGGACCTTCGAGCAGCGAAGTTTCCATCGCGTTCAACGTGACTACGAAGGTCGCGCCGCGTCCGGGACCGGCACTGCGCGCGGCGATGGAACCGCGATGGAGATCGACCACGCGCTTTGAAATCGCGAGCCCGAGCCCGAGCCCGCCATACTTGTTGGTCACGATTCGTCCGCCCTGTTCAAACGCGTCGAAAATTTTCGGCATCAGATCCGTATCGATCCCAATGCCGTTGTCGGTGATCTCGATCACGATCTGGTGGCTGTCGTTGTTTTTGGTGGAGAGATCGAGGCGGCCTTCCTCGGGCGTGAATTTCGCGGCGTTCTTAACCAGGTTCCAGAAGACCTGCTGCAAGCGCGCGGGATCGGCCCAGCAATGATGTTCCCGCGCTTCGAATCGCCGGGTCACGTGAATATTTTTCCCCGACAAATCGCCTGCGGAAATCGAGAGGGCGTGGTCGAGCGAGCTATGAACGTCGACGGCGCCGCTGTGCAATTCGAGTTTGCCGTGCGCGATTCGGGTGAGATCGAGGAGATCGTCGATCAGCAGCGCTTCGAGTTCGACATTGCGCTGGAGGACCTCGAGATCGCGGCGGAGATCATCGCTCAGGTCGGGCTCGCGCCGCAGCGCCCCGATCGTCATCAGCACGGGAGTGAGCGGTGTGCGCAACTCGTGTGAAAGCATGGCCAGAAAATGATCTTTCGCCTGGTTTGCTTCCTCCGCCTCGTTCTTCGCGCGCTGCAAAAGAATCTCGGCGTTCTTCGATTCCGTGATGTCGAGCATGGTCCCAATAAATCGGCTTACTTCTCCGGAGGAATTGCGCACGGCTCGCCCGCGCTCCTCGACCCATCGCTCTTTTCCATCGGTCAGACCGATGGTGCGGTATTCGATATCGAAACGGCCGGTGCTCCCCGGCTCGCGCACGCGCTGGACCGTTTCATGGACAATGTGGCGGTCGTCGGGGTGAACGCCCGCCAGATAGGTTTCGTAGGTTGTTTTCGTTTCCGGCGGGATACCGAACAATTCCCTGCTCCGGTCGGACAATTGCAGCTCGCCCGTTTTCGGAAAGAAATCGAAAGTGCCGATGTCGGCCGCTTCGGTGGCGAGGCGAAGACGCTCCTGGCTCTCTTTTAATTTGGCTTCACGCTCTTGCGCCAGCTGCTCCTGTTTTTTTCGTGCCGTGATGTCGGCCCGGAAAACAACAATCCCGTCTTTCGACGGATAAATTCGGACGTCGAGCCATCGGTCCCAGGGAGGGTGGAAAAACTCGCCGTAACTTGGCTCGCCCGTCTTCATCACGTGCTGGCAGCGATCGTAAAACTCGGTGCCGACCGCCTGCGGGAAAATTTCCCAGATCACGCGCCCGATGATTTTTTCCTTCGGCCATCCGGCGAGTTCCGCCACCTTGTCGTTTACATGGGTGTAGCGCCAGTCGCGATCGATCGCGGAAAAGGCGTCGCTGATGCTGGAGAGAACGCTCTCGCGTTCTTCGATCAGATCGCGCACTTCGTACTGCCGGCGGCGGGAGCGCAATGCCACCTGCACCGTGCTGACCAGAGTGAGGCCGCGGAAGGGGCGCGCCACGAATGCTACATTCGCTTTCGGGCCCAACGAATCGAGAATGCGATGGGGTGGATCGTCCCCCTCACTTCCGCTCGTCAGGACGAGTAGCGGCAGATCGGACCAGTCCGGTTGGGCGCGCAGGCGTTTCACGAACTCCTGCGTTTGCGCGCCGGTGAGGACTTCTTCGGCAACGAGCACGGCGCCCGTTTGATCGTTGATCTGCTGGTCGAGTTGATCGAGGCTCTCGTAAATTTCGGTGCGGATGCCCGCCCGCGTGAGCGCCGCCGTGGCGAGGATTTGCTCCCGATTTTTCGGCAGGAGAACGAAGACGGGCAGGCCGGCCTGGTCGGCCGCAAACGCGGAAGCCGGAGCCGCGGTTCGCGCTTTCCGGCCCGCCTTTTTCTTCATTAGCGCCGAAGATAGCGGGACGCTTTTGGAAGGCACGATTATTTTGCGCGCGCGAGAAGGACCTTGTTCGGTTGAAGCGGACGGCGATCCCATGAACTTTGCCGGATGCCAGCAGGGCTCGAAATCAATCTCGTCGTCCCGGATCTCTGGCAACAGGAAGCGGTCCGCGCTCTCCGCCAGGGAAAGGACGTGGTCGTGCAGGCGCCGACCGGCTCGGGCAAGACCTACATTTTCGAGCTGCTTTATCCGTCGTTGAAAGGGCAGGCAATCTTTACCGTGCCGACGCGAGCGCTCGCAAATGACAAGCTCGCGGAATGGCGGGCGCGCGGTTGGGATGTCGGGATCGCCACGGGCGATCTCGCTTTGAATCTCGGTGCGAAAGTTCTGGTCGCGACTTTGGAAACGCAGCGTGCCCGCTTCCTGCGGCGAGACGGCCCGCAACTTCTCGTGGTCGATGAATATCAAATGATCGCCGATCCGGTTCGCGGCGTTCATTACGAGCTGGCTCTTGCGCTCGCGCCCCGTGAAACCCAGCTCCTGCTCCTCAGCGGGAGCGTGCAGAATCCGCAGGACGTCGTCGCATGGTTTCAGCGCATCGGGCGCGATCCCGTGCTGATCTCGCACCATGAACGGCCCGTTCCCCTGGAGGAAATCGATCTGCGTGTGCTGCCCGAATCGCAATTTGTCCAGACGAAAAGCTTTTGGCCGCGCATGATTGGGAAGGCGTTGCGCGCGGATCTCGCGCCCGTGCTCGTTTTCGCGCCTCGGCGCAATGCCAGCGAAGAAATGGCGCAGGCCATCGCCTCGGCCTTGTCGGTGCGCGATCCGTTGCCACTTTCCGCCGAACAGGAGGCGCTCGCCGGCAAACGGCTCTCGAAATTATTGCGCAGCCGCGTGGCTTACCATCACAGCGGACTCAGCTACGCCGTTCGCGCCGGGTTGATCGAGCCTCTCGCGAAAGCCGGCCAGTTGAATGTCGTCGTCGCGACGATGGGCCTCGCTGCCGGGATCAACTTTTCCATGCGCTCCGTGCTGATCACCGACACGCGTTACCGGGCCGGAAATTTCGAGCGGCAGGTGCAGCCCGACGAGCTGTTGCAAATGTTCGGCCGCGCCGGCCGCCGCGGATTGGATGAAAGCGGGTACGTCCTCATGCTGCCGGATATTCCGCGGCTCGGCGATGCCCGGGCGCGACAATTAAAACGCGCCACGCAAGTCGATTGGCCGAGCTTGGTCAGCGTCATGCGGGGCGCGGCCAATCGCGGCGAGCAGCCGTTCTCCGCCGCGGTCGAGTTGAGCCGCTCGCTCTACAGCGTGCAACAGGTCCCGATCGGGTCCGAGCATTCCCTTGCCAGCGGGGAAAAGCCCTGCGGCCTTTGGGTTGATGCGGAGCGCGCCCGCTTCGTCCGGCGCCCCATCACGGAAATGCTGAACTCCGCCGGCGAGTGGGAACCGAAGCCGTCCGTGCCGGAAAAAGTCTCGTTAGGCCAATTGTTCGTTCGCGAAAATGATGCCTGGGTCCGCGCCCTGGCTCTGCCGCGGATGCTGGATGGCCGTGGCTTCGGCAATCTTTGCAAGCTGCGCGACAAGGGAATTTACGGCCGCGAAATTCCGCTCGCGACCATCATGGCCGATGACACCATCGCGCCAGTGAAATGGCTGAGGAAGAAGCTCTCTTCTGTAGCGGCGTTCTGCGAGCGCCGAAGGGAATTCAGTTCCGGCAATTCCGGCGGCCATGGACCGCCGCTGCAGCTGCGGCCCCTGACGAGAATGCTCTTCGACGAATCCGTTCTTCCCTTGATCCCCGAACCAGCCGGCGGGGAGATCGCCGAGGTCGTTACTCGCGGCGACACGATCTACGCGCGCATTGATTTCTCTCGGGTCGAAATCGGCGCGATGATCGATTCGCGCGGCCACGCGCTGCTCGAGCCGCCCGAACGCGAAGCCATTCCGCTCGTTTGCCGCGCTTGCTCCGAATTGCAACACGACCTCACGACAGTCATCGTGAACTCACCCGCGTACGCCTGGCGACAACTCGATCTCGTCGCGAATGATGGAACTCCGACTCGACGCGGCACCGTTTTTTCGTTTTTCCAAAGCGGCGAAGGACTGGCCATCGCTGCCGCGCTCGAGGACGAAACCTATCCGATCGGCGATCTCATTTTCGATCTGGCGAATATTCGCGCGGGACCACGCTTTGCCGGTGAAGACGCGCCGCTCGGTGGCCGGCTCGGTATCCTGTGCCAGCGAATCTACGGTCGCGCCGATCATCCCGGATATTTGGAAATGGGTGTGCCCGTCCATTACGGTTCCGGCGCGGCGGAAGTCATTCGCGAGCTGGTGGCTAATCCGTCGACTCGTTACCGCATGACGAACGAATCGCTCCGCTCCGGCGATATCGAGCGCGCGCTCATGGAATGGCGGAGCCTCCTCCGGCACATCGTCGGCGCGCCGCCACTCGCCTGGGATCGGTGGCGTTTACTGCAGGAAGCCGCCGCTCACTTCATTGGGAGGACCACTTCGCCCGCCGCAGTGGAATTTCCCCCGTTGCTCGCGT
>JBEEHO010000270.1:0-2581 GCA_041167425.1 Verrucomicrobiota bacterium
TGAAGAGGATTGTGGCCGCTTCGCTGTGCGAAGCGCTGGAACGTGCATCGCTGGCATCGCTCGCGCCGCCCGCAGGACGGCGGTTACAGTTAACCGCCGCGCCGAAGCGTCCGGCGGGATTGAAGCAACATTCCGCCAGAGCGACAGCCAGTCCGCCCTCCGAACAATCGTGCGCACTTTTCACGAGCCCCGCGCGGATCAGTTCGCGCACGGAATTTTGCACAGCGATTTCACGCGCTAGATCGAGTCGCGGTGGCAGGCCTTCTTTGCGGCCGTGGCAGACCTTCAAAAAATGGGTGCCGCCCATTTCCTCGCCAATCTCACCCACAAGAAGGATGGCATCGCCGGCCGCTTTGAAGAATTGCGTCGTGATGTGCTCTTCCTTTTCGATCAGCCCCACCATCGCGACTGTAGGAGTTGGATCGACCACTCCGCCCGGGCTCTCATTATAGAGAGAGACATTTCCACCGACGACCGGAGTGCCGAAGGCGCGGCAGGTTTCGGCGACGCCCTCCACCGCCTCACGCAACTGCCAGAAGTTTTCCGGCTTGTAGGGGTTTCCAAAATTTAAATTGTCGGTTACCGCGAGCGGCGTCGCGCCCGAACAGGTCAGGTTTCGCGCCGCTTCGGCCACGGCGATGCGGCCGCCTTCGCGCGGATCGAGCCGGCAATAGAGAGAATTGCAATCCGTCGTCGCGGCCAGAATCTTATTCGCTTCGCGCACCCGGAAGACCGCTGCATCCGACCCGGGTGGAACGACCGTGCCGGTGCGGACCATGTGATCGTATTGGCGGTAAACCCAATTTTTTGAAGCGATGGTCGGATCGCGCAGCAATTGTCGCAGTGCTTCGTGGTTATCAATTTGAGCGATGCTCGCCAAATCGATCGGCGGCTCCGGTGATGGCGCGACCGCCTCGCGGGAATAAAGCGGCGCTTCATCCGCGAGGGGCCTGGCCGGAATTTCGGCGGCGAGCGTCCCATTGTTGCGCACCCGCATCATTCCGTCATCCGTCACGCGGCCAATCTCGGCGCAGGGCACGTCCCATTTTTCGAAAACATCGCGCACGATCTTTTCCTGTCCGCGCCTGGCGATGATCAACATCCGCTCCTGCGATTCGCTGAGCAGGATTTCATACGGCGTCATACCCGGTTCCCGTTTCGGCACTTTCGCCAGATCGATTTCCACCCCGGTCCCGCCGCGGCTCGCGGTCTCGCAGGTGGAACAGGTGAGTCCCGCCGCGCCCATGTCTTGAATGCCGGCGACGGCATCGGTCGCGAGCAATTCGAGACAGGCTTCCAGTAATAATTTCTCCTTGAATGGATCGCCGACTTGCACGGCCGGCCGATCTTCGCGCGATTCTTCGGTCAGCTCGCGGGAAGCGAACGCGGCGCCCGCCAGGCCGTCGCGGCCCGTTTCCGCGCCGACATAAAAGACCGGATTGCCAACTCCGCTCGCGGCGCCCCGCGCGAGCTGTTCATGCCTGAGCACACCCAGGCAAAAAACATTGATGAGTGGATTTCCCTCGAAGCTTTCGTCGAAATAAATTTCGCCGCCGATCGTCGGCACGCCGATGCAGTTGCCATAATGGGCGATCCCGGAAATGACGCCGGCGAACAACCTGCGGTTGTTTCGGATTTCGGATTTCGGATTGCCGGTTGCGGAAAGATTGGTGATCGGTCCGAAGCGCAACGAGTTCAGCAGAAATTCCGGCCGCGCCCCCATGGTGAAGATGTCGCGGATGATCCCGCCCACTCCGGTGGCTGCGCCCTGGAACGGCTCGATCGCGCTCGGATGATTGTGGCTTTCGATTTTGAACGCCACCGCCCAGCCGTCGCCGATATCGACCACGCCGGCATTTTCTTCCCCGGCTTTGACCAGGATGTTCGGACCGGAAGTGGGAAATTTTTTCAGCTCTTTTCTCGAATTTTTGTACGAGCAATGCTCGCTCCACATGACGGAAAAAATCCCCAACTCGGTAAAGTTTGGCTCCCGTCCGAGAATTTTTTTGATGCGCTCGAATTCGTCCGGCATCAAACCGTGTTTCGCGACGAGCTCCGGTGTGACGGCGGGATCGGCAAGGGCGGACATCGTTGCGCACGTTAGTCGATGTGAAGGGGGGCTCAACTCGCGAAAGTTTTTAAGACCCGAAAGCCTTTTTTTGATCTAACTTTGCACGACGGAGACTCACCACGAGCCGTCCGCGCGCTGCTGGCGGCACGAATCCCAGGCAGCGTTATTCAAACACAAACGGAGGGAATACCATGAAAAAGACAATCCTGAGTCTCGCTTGCGCGCTGATCGCCCCGCTGGCTTTCGCGCAGACAAGCACGACTACGACTGAAAAGACGACGACAAACCCAAGCACGACCACCACCGAGACGACCACGACTTCGAGTGATGGAACGGTGACGACCTTCTCGCCCGGTGAGAGGATCGTCGTGAAAACGACCGCGGTAGATCCGATCAGTTACGTGTTGGGCAAGACGGTCCATTACGTGAACAAGGCTGGAAGAACCATCGAAGCCTCCATGATCAAACCGGGCGCGCGCGTCCACGTTTATTATGATGGCGCGGGCGAAA
>JBEEHO010000271.1:0-3028 GCA_041167425.1 Verrucomicrobiota bacterium
CGTGGAGCTTCGCAAGCGCTTCGAACTTTTTGCGAACTTCCGGCCGATCCGAAACCTGCCGCATATTCCTACCCGTTACCCGGGCATCGATCTGATTGTGGTGCGCGAGAATACCGAGGGGCTTTACTCCGGCATTGAGCACGAAGTGATTCCTGGGGTGGTCGAGAGCCTTAAGATCATCACCGAGAAGGCTTCGACTCGCATCTCGCGTTTCGCATTTGAATACGCGCGAAAGAACAAGCGCAAGAAGATCCATTCCATCCACAAAGCCAACATCATGAAGATGTCGGATGGATTATTTCTGCGCTGCTCGCGCGCGGTGTCGAAGGAATATCCCGAGATCACATACGGCGAGCACATCGTTGACAACACCTGCATGCAACTGGTGATGAATCCGTACCAGTACGACATGCTGTTGATGGAGAATCTTTACGGGGACATTCTTTCCGATCTTTGCGCGGGGCTGGTCGGCGGGCTGGGCCTGGTTCCGGGAGCGAATTTCGGCCACGAGTGCGCCATCTTTGAGGCGGTGCATGGTTCGGCGCCCGATATCGCCGGGAAAAATATCGCCAATCCAACTGCGGTGTTGCGATCAGCATTACTTATGCTGCGCCATCTTGGCGAACATGATGCCGCGACGAAAATTCGAAACGCTATTGACGAGGTCTACCGGGACCGGAGCAACCTGACTCGCGACGTCGGCGGGACGGCTGGAACTTCGGAGTTCGCCGAGGCGATCATTAAGGCGATGGAAACGCAGAAATCGAATGCGGCGGAGGCCGGAACGCTTCCGTAGAGAAACTGTCTCGCCGTCGTGCGACGGACTGACTATCTTGCGATTACAAGCCAGCGTTTCAGTCTGATAAACTACAACGTTTCGGGAAATACGCCGGGGGATTTCATGCCGGCTTTTTGGGGGCTATCCTGAAGGGCATTGAAATGCCGTATCATCGCGGGCTTCATCGCTTCGCGATTTTTACCGCTTGCTGCACGCTACTGCTTATTGTCGCGGGGGCGCTGGTCACCAGTAACGACGCGGGCCTGTCTGTACCGGACTGGCCGACCACGTTCGGCTCGTTTTACAAAATGCCGGCTATGGTCGGCGGCGTGAAGTACGAACACGGACATCGCATGGTGGCGGAATTCATCGGACTGCTGACCATCATCCTAGCCGTCTGGACCTGGCGGGTTGAGAAGCGGCGCTGGTTGCGTCTTCTGGGACTGGCAGCGCTGGCAACGGTAATCACCCAGGGCATTCTCGGCGGACTTACGGTTTTGTTCTTTCTGCCTGCGCCGATTTCGAGCGCGCATGCGGCCGTCGCTCAAACATTCTTCTGCATCGCCGTCGCTATCGCCGTGTTCACCGGACGCCGTTGGGTGGAGGAAGAGCCGCGCACCGAACTCGACCAGCGCCGACCTGCTCTTTTCACGCTAACCGTGCTCTCGATTTTCGTGCTCTACGTGCAATTAGTTCTTGGAGCGATGTTCCGCCACCGTGGCATGAGTTGGTGGCCGCACGTCATTAATGCGGGCGTGGTTGCGATCGTTCTCTCCTGGACGGCGATTCGCGCGATATCGGTACACTCGAAAGTGGATGAAGTGCGCCGCCCGGCGATCGCCATGCTGGGCCTGATGGTCGCGCAACTCTGCCTCGGGTTCCTCGCCTTCATCACTCGGGTGATGTGGGGGAGAGACGCCGCGCAGCCTGAGTTGCCCATGGTGGTCTCTACGGTCATCCATGTCGCGGTTGGGGCAATGTTGCTCGCGACCACGGTCATCCTGGCTATTCAGGTCTGGCGCCACGTGCCTGTGCCGTTTGAGGAACGTGTGCCCGGGCAGGATCAGGATCCTGTGGCGGCGTCGCGCCATCGGCGGGGCTGGCCCAGTTTGCTGGAACGCTGCGGGAGACGCGGCGAGCCGCGTCACTACGGCGAGAGCGCATTTCCTGGAAGATCACTAAGACTTTACAGTGATAATCGTCTTGTCCCCGTCGTAGAATGGTTTGTGACCCCAACAGCCATTGAAAGCGCTCCGCCGCTGCCAAGCACCAAACTTGTGGACCAGCCCATCATTTCCGTATGCAACGTGGTTCATCGTTACCAGGACCGCACCGCGCTTAACGGCGTTTCGTTCGACGTGCGCCCCGCCGAACTATTTGGACTGCTGGGGCCGAACGGAAGCGGCAAGACGACGCTGTTTCGCATTCTTTCGACGCTCATGGTTCCCACGTCGGGAACAGCTACCATCGTTGGCTTCGACGCGGTGCGGCAGCCTGGAGCTTTGCGCCGCCACATTGGCGTAGTCTTTCAAGCGCAGAGCGTCGACCCTAAGCTCACTGCCTACGAAAATCTCTGGCATCAAGGACATCTTTACGGTTTGCGAGGCAGCGATCTCAAGCAGCGCATCGCCGAGATTCTCACCCGCGTCGGCCTGCTCGATCGCGCCGCCGATCGCGTAGAAACATTTTCCGGCGGCATGCAGCGCCGCATTGAACTCGCCAAGGGATTGCTGCATCATCCCGAGGTGCTGTTGCTTGACGAACCGACCACGGGGCTCGATCCCGGCGCCCGGCACGATCTTTGGCAATATCTGCAAATTCTTCGAGATCAGGAGCACGTGTCCATTATCGTGACCACGCATTTGATGGAAGAGGCCGAACGCTGCGACCGGCTCGCAATTTTGAACGAGGGCAACCTGGTTGCTTTAGGCACTCCGGAAGCGCTGACGCGGGAAATTGGCGGCGATGTAATTCTGTTCGAGGCACGCGATCCGCAAAGCCTGGCCGATCGCATTCGCGCCAAGTTTCAAGTTGAGGCCACGATCATGAACAAGCAGGTCCGGCTGGAAATAGAAAATGGACATCGCTTTGTGCCAGATGTGGTCGAAGCTTTTCCGGGAGAAATCCAATCGCTTAGCGTGTCGAAACCGACGCTGGAGGATGTTTTCATTCATCGCACTGGGCATCGTTTTTGGAATGAGGATGCCGAGCCAGCCGCAAAGGCGGGGAAAAAGAAGAAGGCGGAGAAGA
>JBEEHO010000272.1:0-7052 GCA_041167425.1 Verrucomicrobiota bacterium
AACCAAATATGGCATGGCTGGTCGCAATCGCTTCAATGGCGGTCGCTGCTTCAGCATCAGCGCAAAATGCGAAATTCACAGCGTCGCAAACGTTCGAGTATGACCCAGGTAAGACCGGGACGGCCGAGGCCTACTGGGACCGGAATATAGGCGAAGCAGACAAGAGCGGTAATACCAATTTCGGACTTCGCTTAGAAAAGAACGCACCCACCCCGGCAAATGTGGCCGTTGGCGCCGTCCTCAATGGACTCAAGGGCGTTGTTGTACTAGCGGGCGACACGCTGGCTTTTGATATGAAAGACGATAGCGGTCCTCCGCAGGACGGACCACGATTCAACGTGTTCTACACCTTGCCTGATGGGACTCCTGGCGGTTTCTCATTTGTTGGCGGTTCGGGCAATGCCACAAAGAGCGCAGGACAGCAAGCTGGTTGGACACGTTATACGTTGAACCTCCAGGTCTCACCGCAAGCGAATCCTCCTATTCCGCCGGGGTCGGTTCTCGAGTCGGTGGTGTTTATCATCGATAATTCAGGCAAATACACGATCGATAACATCGGATTCCGCGACCAGGTCGTGGGAAAGCCAGGCAGCTCTTCAAACTAAGTACTTCCTACAAGGATAGCATTTCCTTTGGTTACGAAGCGGCCCGTGCTAACCCACGGGCCGCTTTTCTTTTGGCAGCGTCGGCGGACAAAGAGTCGCCCACATCAAGTCGTCTGCATGATATCACACGACATATGTGAAGCATGATGTTCGAGGCCTCTTGGCCGAGATTAACCCCTGGCGTCCGTGGGGCCGGGGATGCCTCGCACGTGTCTTGCTAGGAATCTTGCATGTTCCGCCCACTCCTCGCAGCTTTCCTGGCCTTATGCCTTTCACCGACGGCCCGCGCCGCTTCAGTGGCGGACGTGCAAGCGCCGCTGGATCAATTTATCGAGCTCCAGAATATCGGCGGGCAGTCAGTTAGACTGGCGATTCACGACGAAGGCCAGACTTCGATTCGCGTGGTGATTGGCTATGCTCGCCCGGTGGTATTCGAGAAAGCCAAAGGGATAGATCCTGGAACTGACGAAACCATGATTTACTCTAACGAAAAGAGCCGCGTTTATTACGTAGCTTCACCGAGCGGAAAAATCGGATACTGCCTGCTAAGGGTCCGCAGCGATTAGACCGGCTTATCTAACAGATAAGGAACTGGTTTTTTCTGGAGCAGATGCATCACGTAGTTACCCTCGAATCAGCGGCTGGAATGCCTTGGAACAGGGCATCACCAACCATCCGACCCGCGCCAGTCGCGTTACTGCTTCGGCTTATCCGGGTAATCGACATTCATAGAGCGGAGTGACTTGACTGCTTCTTCCAGAGCGCCCAGGTGTTTTTCAAACGCGGCTTTGGCGTCACCGGAATAGACGATATAGGCGACGGCGTGCGGCAGTTGCACATACGCGACTCGCTCGGAGCGCTTATATGCTTTTGTCGGCGGATACTCATTAATGAAATAAGGCTGGCCCCCAGCGGTCGTGCCGGACGCGATCCGTTTCGGCTTTAAGTCAGCACGTCTGGTTTTCATGTCCTCGATGGCGTCCTTTGCGAACGCCTCGTACTCCTGATACTTCGTGCCCGCGATTTTGGCATACATCATCGGGTCGGCGGTGTCCCAAGCGGCGCCTTTGGGATAAAGGACGCAGGGCAGACCTTGCTCCTTGCCGGCCGTGGGATCGAGGACCCAGCCTTTCGGCGCGGTAAGATTGAAGGAGCCTTTCGGGCCGTAAACAATTCCGCCCGCGGACGGTTGCGCCAGCGTCATGGAGCTTGTCGCCAGCAGGAGCAGGAGAAGAAGAAGCGGTAGTTTCGTTTTCATAAGGTGAGCATTCCTCTAGTGCTCGTCGACATCTGCTCCTCGTGCAAGGTAACGAGTGAACGAGACACGCTCCCTGGAGTGTTCGCAGGGGTTTCCTCCAGCGATTAGCATTGACAGGGGACCGACGGCCGGGGCTACTCTTTCCTCTGGTCGTTAAACGCAGCTAGCGAAGGAGACATCATGAAACGAACGGTTCGGCTGATTGGCCTGGCACTCGCGGTGGCAATGGGGTGGCTTGCGCCGGGGAAGATTGAAGGCGCGGAATCGCCGTCGCCCCAGACAACGGGCCAGGCCCCGGTTGAATTCATCTACGGTGGAATCACTCCGGACAAGTCCAACTTCGCCTACAAGATCAAGGTGAACACGGCCAAACCAATTAACGAGGTCCATTTGCACCTCAAGGAAACCGATGCCAGTGGAAAGGTCTTATTCGATGGCGACCTGATCTGGCAAAACATTCGACAGGGAACGCGATACCCGATTGAGCAGGGCAAGACCTACGACGCCACCATGATGATGAGGTCCGGGGTAGTAAAAATCGAGTGTTCGCTTAGAGAAGTGTACTTCACGGACAGCACCCAAAATAAGGCGCAGGAAGCGACACCCCCGAGCTCTGCTCCCACCGTGGCAAGCGTCGCGCCAGCTCTAACTCCTCAGCCGACCCCGGTCACTGCGTCACCTCCTCCGGCGGCTTCGGATGCCGCCGTGATGAGCCAGGGCGAAGCCGATAGCTTCGCCAGGTCTGTCTACCGCGACATGGGGAAAAACGACGTGGCAAAGGTGCTGGCCTACTTCGACACGACCGTTGACTACTACTCGTTCGGACCCAAGGACAAGGCGTTCATCGCCGAACAACTGAAAAAATATTTCGACTCCTTCCCGATCCGTTTATTCTCCGTTGGTGAGGTCAAGCTCAAGGCGCCAACCAGCGCCGGCAAAACGCCGGTGACGCTAGAGGTGCTTTACACGCTCCGGAATGGGAGTGGTGGACCTGCGAGCACCGGCCGTTCGGAAGTGGAGTGGGACGTGGTGAAACGAGATGGAGCGCCCCGGATCGTCCGCTTTACCGGGACCTCTTATCCAAACCCCGCCCAGTAAGGTGCCGGGGAGAGGTTCCACTGAGCTCCGGTTGGTAACGCAGGAGATGGGACGCTAGCGCTTCAGTTCAGCACGTAAACTTCCACGACTGCTATCCCGGTTGATCCGCCAAAGCCGCGGACGATCGCGGTGTAGGTGCCGAGAGGCAGGGTTCGCACGATGGCTGACTCCAGGTCGTGGGTAGGCGGGACGCCGCTATCGAGGATGGCTTGCTTGTTCGGGCTATCGACCCAGTTATCGTTCGACTCAAGCGACACGCCGTTAACGTCATACAGCTCCAAGGTCGGATCTGACATCCGGCCTACGACAGGGACGGAAGGTCCAAGCGCGCGGACGATCACCTTCTGCGGCGCTTCACCTACTACGATGGTGCCGGCAAACAAGACGTTATCGCCAGTCTGCACCAAGCCCCGCGTGGAAATATTCGCCAGTTTCGAATCCACCGAATTATCCAGATCATAGACCTGGACCACTGCGGTGCCTGTGCCACCATCCGCGCCGCGCACGATGGCGGTGTATTGGGCGTTGTTTGCGGGCAGCGAAATGATAATCGCCGATTCCAGGTCATTCGTAGGCGCGACCCCGCTATTGATGATGGCCTGTTTGTCCGCGCTATCGACCCAGTTGTCATTGAGGGCTATCCGGTTGTTTCCCTGGTAAAGCTCCAGGCTGGGATTAGCCAGCTTGTCCGGCAGATTCAACGACGGACCTATGGCGCGCACGATGACTCTCTTATTCTGCGTGCCGGATACGATAAAGCCGCCGATGAGAGTGTTATCGCCTGTCTCGACCCGGAGCCGGGTAGCGATGTTCCCCAATCTATGCGGAAGCCGATAGACATAGGCGGCGCCCGCTCCGGTGGTATTACCAGCCGTGGCGTGGCGTGAGCCGATGATCACGGTGTCGCCGCTAATGCCGAGACCGACGCCGAAATTATCCCCTGAGTTACCGTCGCCGGCGAGGATCTGGCTCTGCTGGGTCCAGACCGTGCCGTTGCGGGTGAAAACATAAGCCGCACCTCTGTCATCATTTGGAAGATTTGCGCTCGGATCCCAAGCGTAGGAGCCGACCACGATCGTGTCGCCAGCGATAGCGATATGAGAAGCCCCGAAGAAGTCGCCTGCAATCGAATCGGCGCCGGTAAGTTCCTGCTGCTGGTTCCACAACCCATTTGTGCCATGCACAAAAACGTAGGCGGCACCCGCGCTATTTCCTTTTTCGCTATTCAAAGGCGCTCCTACCACTACCGTGTTGCCGCTAATCGCCACACTTTGTCCGAACTGGTCGCCCGAGTTCCCGCCGGTAGCGTGGAGCGTATCGGACACGGTCAGAATGCCGTTCCCGTTCGGATTTGGATCGTATAAATATATCTGAGCGTAACCAGCCGGGGCGCCGACAATGGCAACCCCGCCCTCTATTGCGACGGACGCGCCCAGCTGGATATTGGCGGCCTCTGTGAAATCCTGGTTGGTCACTTCAACGGTGCCATTTGCGTTGACTCTGCAGAAAAACACCGAGCCGGCATTCGGAGCGCCCTTAATGTTAGTGGCAGGCGCACCCACCACGACTGCATTGCCGCTGATCGCGACGCTCGTTCCGAAACGGCCGCCTTTGTCGAAGCCACCCCCCGTCACGGATGCGCCGCTGTAACTGCCTGGCCCATTTCGTTGAAAGTAGGTCACGGTGCCGTTATCCCCATTTTCCCCGGGGCAACCGAAGACGATGCGGTTGCCGCTAATGGCAACGCTCCATCCGCACTGTTGCCCGCCGACGGAACTAGGTCCAAAGCGTTTGTCCAGGGCCCAGGAAGAGTTAGGATACGCGCCCGTCCGCACAAAGACATACACCGCGCCCACGTCCGGGTTAGACCCTACGTCCTCCCGCCAGGCGCCGACGACCGCGAGGTTGCCGTCAATCGCCACCGCGAAGCCGAAACGCGCGTCCAGCTGCGGAACGTCACTTCTGAGTTTCTGCTCGAGGGAAGCAATGAAAGGATCGATCACAATGGGATAACGCGCGTCCGCATCTTCGACCACGAGGCCGATCTCTTTCCCCTCCCCGCTTACTTCCATTCGCGCCGCCAGCTTCCTGCCATCGGCGTCCTGGGCGACCAGCTTGCTGTAACTCAGCGCCCCTTTGCCCTTGTCATCCGCAAGCTCAATCTTGTTCCCGTCATCTATTGCTCGTGCCCGCAGGTTACCAGAGACCGACAGCAAGACCCGCAACGGCTCGTTAGGTGTAACGCCACCGTTCCGCCAAGGCCGTTCGGTTATCGTGAAGCCCTGTTCGATTCCTTCCGCCCGGTTCTCATACCACTCAACCAATTTCGGATCTCGGATTTCGGATTGCGGATTGAAAGAGGCCCGCTCGTACTCGATGCGGTTCTCTTTCATTTTGCGCGAAATAATCGGAGGAACATCGGCTAGGTCGTTGCCATAGCCCCAGGCCTTCAAATGCAAAGTAGTGGTCCATCCCCCATCGCGTTTGTCTTCGGAAACGGTAGGCTGCACCGTTAGCCCATCCTGGCCGAACCACGCCCGCAGATTCTGCTCATGGCTCATGCCGAGATATCCAGGGCCGGTCTTGCTATCGGCTGGCGCGTGCTCCTGCCATTCGAGGCCAAAGCGCGCCGCGGTGAGGGCCTGGCTCAACGATTGTCCATCCGCGGTCTGCGCGAGATAGGTCCGCGCCGGCTCACCCGAAAGTGACAGCGCAGGTTTCTTGAGCTCGCCCTCTGTTTGCCTGCTGGGCGCAACCGGCAATCTGAAAGCAAGCGTTAGCAGCAAGGCCGCGCCTAATCCGAAGAAAAGACCAATTGTTTTCATTGCAAGCTTTCGCATAGCAGCCTCATCCAGCTAAGTCGTGTTACCCGCGTGCCTGTTTTCTTCAATTCAGCACGAAAACATCTACCACAGCTACACCGGTCGTCCCGCCTACGCCGCGCACAACGGCGCTGTATTGCGCACCGCCGGAAGACAAGGTGGCGATAATGGCGGATTCATTGTTGTCGGTCGGAGCGACGCCGCTATCCATGATCGCCTGTTTGTTCGGCGATTGAATCCAGTTATCGTTCTCATCCACGGGCGTTCCTTGTTCGTTGACTAATTGCAGCGTCGGATCCGCCAGCTTCCCGGGCACATTCAACGAAGGGCCTATCGCCCGCACGATCACTTTCCGCGATGTCTCTCCCAGCACGATCGTTGCACCGATCAACACATCGTCACCGGTCTGCACCACGCCGCGGGTTGAGATGTTCGCCAGCTTTGAATCGACCGAGCGATCCAGGTCGTAGATCTGCACCACACCTATGCCGGTGCCGTTATTAACACCGTGAACGATCGCACTGTATTGTGAGTTATTCGCCGGGAGGGTCCTGATGATCGCCGATTCCAGGTTGTTAGACGGCGCGAAACCGCTGTCGATGATGGCCTGCTTGTTCGCGCTGTCGATCCAGTTGTCATTCGACTCCAGCGGCGTGCTGCCTTGGTAAAGGTCCAGGGTCGGATTAACCAGCTTGTTCGCCAAAGGCAGAGACGGGCCCACGGCGAGGATAACCACTCTCTTCGGTTGCGTGCCGGTAACGATAAAACCACCGAAGAGGCCATTATCGCCGGTCCCGACGGGCAGGCGGCTGGAGACATTAACCAGCGCTCCGAGTTGCACCTCGAACGCGCCCTCGTCGCAACGGCCGCCCTCGGGACGATGCAGCCCGCGCTGATCGGTAGTGATGAACGCGCCGACATCGTCCGTGCAGCCACTGGAATTACCAGCGTCAGTCGCCGGGCTTCCGTTCAGAAGCGCGTGGGTGAAGGTAAGGCCGCCGTTATCCTGAAGCGGACCCAGGTTGGGATCAGCGATGGTAACCGGGCCGGTCACCGTGCAGTTACCCGAATTAGCATTCTGCACAATGTTGTTCGTGAGTGAACTGATTGTCCCGGAGCAGTCATCAAAATTGAGGAAATTTCCACCGCTGGTCACGACGACGTTAGTGTTCCCGGCGATGATGCTGTTCTGAAAATTCACGGTACTGCCGGAGACATTGGTTACTCCCCCGCCGAAGCCGACGCCTGAATTATCCGAATTGGCGCGAT
>JBEEHO010000273.1:0-5363 GCA_041167425.1 Verrucomicrobiota bacterium
TGGGGTTTGTTTGAAGCAGAGGGCGAAACGGCGGTGGACTTTTTTGGATTTACCGAGGAAGCGGATTTTGAGCCGAACGGGAATCGCATCGCGTTTTGGGCGGAGGGCCGGAGTGCCGTCGATAAAGTGGCGGAAGTGGTTCGACGCGCGGGTGGAAAAAAGATCGAGGGCCCGGAGCTTTGCCTCGAATACAGCCCGGGCTATTACGCCGTTTTTTTTGAAGATCCCGATGGCAACAAGCTGGAAGTCTGCTGCCGCGAAAGCGCCACCGTGCCGGAATGATCCGTTCCCAGAAGGACAGCGCATGACCGATCCTCATCCCGAGCCTGCAATCTTCCGGCGGCCAAATCGGAGCCGCTACCTGAAGATCATCGCCGTTTTCAAGATCGTGAAGGGAGTGCTTCTCCTGATCATTGGATTTTCCCTGCTCGTCCTGAACAGCCGCACGTATTGGCTGGATGCGATTTCGGATTGGGCCGATGAAGAGATCCTTCTCACGCACGGCAGGCTGGTGCTCTATTTGCTGAATAAACTGCAGGCCGTCCTGGCCGACGGACAACTGCGCGCCCCCGGGCTGTTGGCGCTTTTTTATTCGGCGATCCTCTTCACGGAAGGCATCGGCGTTTATTTGCAAAAACGCTGGGCTGAATTTCTGATGGTCATCGCGACGGCGACGCTGATCCCTTTCGAAGTCCGGCACGTTTATCACCACCCCAGCATCGCGGGCTTTGCCATCCTGGCGGTGAATTGCTTCATCGTCTGGTTCCTGTATCGCGTCCTCAAACGCGAGAAACATCACGTGCCCGCGGCGCTGGAACCGGAAGCCGCCGAGACAAGTTAACCGCGCGGGCTCTTGATTCCGAAAGCGCGGAGAACACGCGCGGTCGCCTCCATCGGCAGACCAACGACGTTGCTGTACGATCCCTTGATGCGCTCAATGACTTCGACGCCATGCCCCTGCGCGGCGTAGGCGCCGGCTTTATCCAGCGGGTCGATTTTCGCCAGATATTGCGCGATGGCGCGGCGGTCGAGTTTGCGAAAACGGACCTCGGATATTTCCTGAAAACTGTGCGCCTGCCCGCGCGAGAGCCGACAAATAAGAACCGCGGTCCGAACTTCATGCGACCGGCCGCTCAAAAGCCGCAGGAGTTTTTCGGCATGCGCGAGATCTCTGGGTTTGCCCATCACTTCGCCGTCGAGCGCGACAAGTGTGTCCGCGCCCAGGACGACCGCGTCCGGAAAATTCCGCGCCGCTTCCAGCGCTTTCCGCGTCGCGTTACAGATTGTCGCCTCGCGAATGGTAAACCATTTCTCCGAGATTTCCGCGATCCCAGGCGGCACGACATCGAATTCGTAACCGGCCTGCTTCAGCAATTCAAAGCGTCGCGGCGAACCGGAGGCGAGAATGAAACGCGGGACCACGGAGCAAATGAATTTGGCGATTATTGCTTCGGCGAAACGGACGCAGCAGGTTTTTCGCGGAGCATTTCCTGAAGATTGGGCACTTTCATTTCCTGGAAATCCCTGGGGACGGAAAATTCTTCTTCACTCAGGAGATCCGGCTTGATGGAGGTGACCGTGCTGGTGATTTCCTTTCCGCCCGTCTTTACTTTCGTGCGCAACGGCAGTCCCGGGAAATCGCTGTAGTCGAGCATTCCTCTCGCGAGGTCGTTCCAGGCCGCGGGAATGATCGCCTGAAGTTGTTTCACGATTGTGACCGCATCAGGATACTTCAATGCAATCCAGTAGCTGGCCTTGAATGAAGGCGCTTCGCGAACGTATTCCTCAGCTTCGTATCCGTTGATCATTTCCTTTCTGCCGGTGGCGACCAGCTTCGCGGTTTCCGGCACGGCCGGGGTCTTGCCCGAATACTTGCTCGCCATTTCCGCGATTGCCTTGGCTTTGTCGGCGGAGATTCGCAGATATTTCTTCTCCTTATTCATCAGGTTGAGCACGTCACCGTTCTTATTCTCAATAATCGTGGTGACCTGGGGGGTGACTTCGACCCGCACTTTGTCGCCTTTCAGTTTTATCGTGAACTGGCTGACGGAGCCACTTCCCTCGACTTTTTGCACAATAGTAAAATCGCCTCGTACCGTGGCGAGCAAAGCCGCAATCAGGATGACGCAAAGCCCCGCGATTCTCATCGTGCTTCTAGCTAAATACCGCGCGCGGAAAACGCAAGGCGAAGGAGGCAGTGACCGGCGTTCAGAAAGAAAACTTGGCAGCCGTCCTGAGCCGCGTCAGCTTAGTCGGACGCGGGTGTAGCTTAATGGTAAAGCTGTAGCCTTCCAAGCTACTGACGAGGGTTCGATTCCCTTCACCCGCTTAATGACGCTGCGATCGGCGCCATTTGGAGCGGAGCCAGCGCCCGCCGACCAGGCCAACGAGTGCGGCTCCCGCCAGCCAGGTGGAGGGCTCTGGAACCGACGACAGACTCAAGGCATCTTGAGCGGAATGGACGGATGAATTCGACTCCGCACTGATGCCCACCGCCGACGGAACTCCGGCCAGCGCGAGGTAAGAATTTGGAACATTGGAATTCGAGAATCCATCGAAGCCCGTGAATCCATCTCTCGGCGATTCTGCCACCAGCGAATGGGACGAGGCCTGCTCCGCGGCCTGAGTTCGCTCGGATTCCGTTTGCGCTACCGCCGCACTTCGCGCCGCGATCACGCTTTGCTCGGGAAGGGCAGCCCTTTCCGAATCGCGCGGCACCGCCCGCGCTGAATATACCGGAACATCATTCGGGGAGCGCGCCGATGAAGTGGAATCGGCGCCGGGGAAAAAGCTGTAAGACAGAAAAAGCGCCCCGCCGAATCCTATGAGCGCGAAGCTGAAGACGGCCGGCAGCGGGATGGATGGAACAAACGCCTTGGCGATTGCGTCCGGACCCGCGTTTCTGCCTGTTCGATGTCTAATAGCCATAACCCAGAGCATTTTCAGAGCACGAATTGTTCCGGCAGAAATGGAAATTTCCCCCGGATGCCGGGGATTCTGAGCGGAGCTTGCGCCGGCTCCGAAGAAATCAATGCGCTATCGCGCTATTGATCGGGCGCGATGACGTCCCGATGACGCCAGGCATAGCGAAGCCCGGAGTAGAGCGTGAACCCAACGGCGATCCAGACCAGCAGTGGCCCGCCATTATTCCAAGCTCGAAACCACCAGCCGTTTCCGGTTTCTGCATATTTGAGTTCGCGCGCGGACAGCAGCACCAGGAAAAAGACGACTGTGATGATCTGCCATGACGTCTTGTGTTTTCCAAGACGCTCCGCCGGCAGGATCTGTCCTCTCGCGCTCGCCATCAGACGCAATCCGGTGATCAAAAAATCGCGCGCCACCACCGTGGTCGCCGCCCAGGCTGGAATGGCTCCCAGGGGCACGAGAGAAATAAACGCCGCGGCCATCATGATCTTGTCCACCAGCGGATCCATCAGCTTGCCAAAATTCGTGACGGATCCGTAACGACGCGCAACCTCTCCGTCGAAAAAATCGGTGATCCCCGCCAGCAGGAATATGACCAGCGCCGCAGTCCGTCCGTAGATCCAATCGGAGTTGAGGGCCGCGACAAAGAGAACCGTCAAGATCAGCCGGCTGATGGTAAGACGATTAGCCAGGTTCATGCGCGGGCCGATGAAGAGTCCAAAATTCCCGGACGCGTTTCCGTGGCCGAAACAACTTCGTCCTTGAAGACGGGATGCTTCCAAATAGGCACCGTCCGCTTGAGTTCGTCCATGATCCATTGATTTGCCTCGAAGGCGGCCACGCGTCGAACGCTCTCCACCCGGACGACAACTGATGCCTGCGCCACGGGAACAAAACCGATCCGGTGCCGAATAACGACGCTGGCCAGGCCAAACTTGCCGCAAGCGGCCTCGGCGATCGCTCGCATTTGATGTTCGGCCATGAGCGGATGGGCCTCGTATCGGATCCCGTTGATTTCCCGGCCCGCTTCGAGCACGCGCACGACGCCCCAAAAATCGACGATCGCACCGGCTTCCGGATTATTCTCGCGCACGGCCAAAGCGAGCGGTTTCTCGGTGAGCGAAACTTCACAAACGGAAATTGCCATGCGCTATGGGAACCGGATAGAGTGTGCCACCGCCGATTCCGGCGTGACCAAGGAGTTATTTAATATGAGCATGAATCAATGTGATATCGGACTGATCGGCCTCGCTGTCATGGGCGAAAACCTCGTCCTCAATATGGAATCGAAAGGATTCACCGTCGCGGTTTTCAATCGCACGACTGAGGTGACTGATAAATTCGCGGCCGGAAAAGCAAAGGGGAAAAATATCGTGCCCGCGCACACGATGGAGGAATTCGTCGGCGCGCTGAAGCGGCCGCGCAAGGCGATGATCATGGTCAAAGCGGGCGCGCCCGTGGACGCGGTCATAAACCAGCTCGCGCCGCTGCTCGAGAAAGGCGACGTGATTATCGACGGCGGCAATTCTCTTTTCACCGACACGCAACGCCGGTGCAAGGATTTGGAAGGGCGCGGTTTTCACTTCGTCGGTTGCGGCGTTTCCGGAGGCGAAGAGGGCGCGCTGAAAGGGCCCTCACTCATGCCTGGCGGCTCGCGCGAATCGTGGGAAATTATCAAGCCGATCTTCACAAAAATCGCGGCGATCGTCGATGGCGAACCGTGCTGCCGTTACATGGGGCCCGATGGGGCGGGGCACTACGTGAAGATGGTGCACAACGGCATCGAGTACGGCGACATGCAGTTGATCTGCGAAGCCTACGCCATCTTGAAAGACGTCGCGGGCCTCGAAGCGAAAGAGCTCGCCGATATTTTTGACGAATGGAACAAGGGCGATCTCAACAGTTATCTCATCGAGATCACCTCGCAGATTTTTCGCAAAATCGACCCGGATACCGGCAAACCTCTGGTCGACGTCATCCTCGATAAGGCTGGGCAAAAAGGCACCGGTTTGTGGACCTTGCAATCGGCCCTGAGCCAGTCGGTCGTTATTTCCACGATCAACGCGGCGGTCGAAGCGCGCGTGATTTCCTCGCGAAAAGACGAGCGCGTGGCAGCGTCGAAAATTCTGCCCCAACCTAAGGTGGTGAAATTTACAGGCGATCGCGCCGAACTGATCTCAGCGGTGCGCGACGCCCTCTACGCCTCGAAAATTGTCTCCTACGCCCAGGGCATGGAACTTCTCGGCGCGGCCAGTGCCGGCTCCCATTGGGATTTGAACTTCGGGGACATCGCCACCATCTGGCGCGGCGGCTGCATCATCCGCGCGAAGTTTTTGAATCGAATCAAGGAAGCGTACGAGCGCGACCCGAAGCTGCATAATCTGCTGCTCGATCAATATTTCACCGGCATTATCGAACGCACGCAAACCAACTGGCGG
>JBEEHO010000274.1:0-4505 GCA_041167425.1 Verrucomicrobiota bacterium
CGGCGGATTATCCGCCTTCGCGATCAATTCGTTCAGACTGCGCAGTTGCGTTTCCACTTCCATCCGCGCCTGGGCATCGCCTCCCGTCGAGGTCTTGAGCAGATGCAGGATCGCTTCGCTTAATCGCAAACTCTGGTCGCGATACTGTTCGCGTTCCTTCTGCACTAATTGCAGATCGGACACCGCGCTCAGCAACCGCTGCTCGAGCTTCGCGCGGTCCTTGTTCGACGCATCGAGCCCGAGCGCTTCCATGCGCAATTGCAGGTCCGAATATTTCCGGCGAAAAACTTCCGCCTCCACATTCGACGCCGCCAGGCTTTCGGTCAATGTCTTGACCGACTCGCGCGCGAGCGAAAGCTGCGTTCGCAACTCTTCGTTCTGTGAAAGAAGAGGCGCGGCGGTCACTTTCGTTTCCGCATTTTCAATTTTGGATTCTGACAAAGAACTATTTCCCTCTGCCGCCAGCCCTCGAGCCAGCGTTACGCAGCCCACTAAAACCATGGCCGATTTCAGATGGCAGATGGCAGATTGTTTCCGTCGCGGCCTTGCCGTTCCGGCCAATCTGAAATCTGAAATCTTCAATCTGAAATACCCATCACTTCGTCACCTTCGCGGTGTGCGAACCGTGTTTCTTAAAGATGCGCGTGGCCGAAAACTCCCCGAGTTTGTGACCGACCATGTTCTCCGTCACGAAGACGGAGATAAAAATTTTCCCGTTGTGGACCATGAAAGTGTGCCCGACGAAATCCGGCGTCACCATCGAACGGCGCGCCCACGTCTTGATCGGTTTCTTCACGCCCGAGGTATTCATCTTGTCGATCTTCTCGAGGAGATGCGGCGCCACGAACGGTCCTTTTTTTAGCGATCTAGCCATAAATCAAAATTACTTTTTGCGCCGGTCCTGCATGATGAACCGATCGCTCGGTTTGTGTTTTGACCGCGTCTTAAAGCCCTTCGCCAGCTGTCCCCACGGACTGACCGGGTGATGCCGTCCGCCGCCGCCTTTTGATTTGCCCTGGCCGCCACCCATCGGGTGATCGATCGGGTTCATGACCATGCCGCGCACATGCGGGCGCCGGCCCTGCCAGCGCGTGCGGCCAGCCTTGCCGCTCGCCACGTTCATGTGATCGACATTGCCGACCTGGCCCATCGTCGCGAAACACGTATCGTGAATTCGACGAATTTCGCCTGACGGAAGTTTCACCAGCGCGTAACCGGCTTCGCGGTTGCTCAGCGTGGCTTGTTGCCCGGCGCTCCGCGCAATCTGCCCGCCGCGGCCCGGCGCGATCTCGATGTTATGAATGTTCGAGCCGAGCGGAATGGTGCTGAGCGGAAGCGAATTTCCGAGTTCGGGCGTGGCCTCATTTCCTGACATCACGGTCGCGCCGACCGTCAATCCATCCGGCGCGAGAATGTAGCTCATCTCACCGTCCGCGTACTTAATAAGAGCGATGCGCGCGGAGCGATTGGGATCGTACTCGATCGCGGTGACCTCGGCCGCGATGCCGTACTTCCGGCGTTTGAAATCAACCTTGCGATATTTCTGCTTATGTCCGCCGCCGATGTGCCGCGACGTCAACCGGCCGTTATTGTTCCGGCCGCCGCTGCGCTTCTTTACCCCGGTGAGACTCTTATGCGGCTTCGATTTCGTGATCTCGGTGAAAGCCGGGAGCGACTTGAACCGAAGCGCGGGCGTGAGTGGACGAAAAGTTTTGAGAGCCATAACCAGTTTAGACGAGATCGATCTTGTCGCCTTCCTTCAGGGTCACGATGGCCTTTTTCCAATGCGGCTTGCGGCCAAAATCGGCGCGGCGTTCGCGCTTCTTTTTGCCGGCGTAGTTGCACGTGTTCACCGCCACGACCTTTTTGTTGAACAGCCGTTCGATCGCCTGCTTGATCTGGATCTTGTTCGCGCGCGGCGAAACCCGGAAAACGTATTTGTTCAGCTTCTCGCTCAGGAGCGAGGCTTTCTCGGTCAGCTGAACGGTCTGAATGAGATCGTATGGTTCGTTCATTCCCGGTTCATCCTTTCGGCCAGTTGTTCCAACGCCGACGGCGTCACTAAAATTTTATCGAAGGCCAGGAGCTGCTCGGCATTCACATTCATCCCTGTCGCGAGCAAGACCGGCTTGATGTTGCGAGCGGACCGGTAGGTGTTTTCGTCGAACGAATCGGACAGCACCAAAACCTTGCGGGCGTCGGTATGTTTTTTCAGCATCGCGACAAACGATTTCGTCTTCGTTTCCGTGGCGCCGAATTTATCCACCGTCAGCACATCGCCCGCTTTGATCCGCTCGCTCAACGCCTTCTGAAAAGCGAGGCGCCGCAGCGTCTTGGAAGTCTTCTTGGAATAATCGCGCGGCTTCGGTCCGAAGACGACGCCGCCGCCGCGCCAAATTACCGACGACTTATAGCCGGCGCGCGCACGACCCGTGCCCTTTTGCCGCCATGGTTTCGCGCCGGAAAGATTGACGTCCGCTTTCGATTTCGTGTTCGCGGAACCGGACCGGCGCGCCGCGCGCATCGCCACGACCACGTCATGGAGCGCCTGCGTTCCACGAGAATTCTCGATCAACTCGATCTTCGCTTCCTTGGCCGCTGCCGCGGTTAAAACTTTCGCGCTCATTTCGCTTTCGCTTCTCCCGCCGGTTTCTTGATGGCCGGACGAATTACCACGTAGCTGCCCTTCGCTCCGGGCACGGCGCCGGTAATGAGAATGACTTTTTCGTTCTCGCGCACTTGCAGCACCTGCAAATTCTGGACGGTCACCCGCTCGTCACCCATGTGGCCGGGCATGCCCATGTTTTTCCAAATGCGGCCCGGCGTGGAACGATTGCCAACCGCGCCGTTGCGCCGGTGCGTTTTTGAACCGTGCGCGGCGCCCTGTCCCTGAAAGTTGTGCTTCTTCATCACGCCCTGGAAACCTTTGCCCTTCGAGCGGCCGATCACATCGACCCAATCGCCGGGTTGAAACTGCGTGACGTTCAAATCGATGTCCCCTTCCGGTGCATCAGCCTCGAGACGGAACTCTTTCATCAATTTTTTCGGCTCGGAACCGGCCGCCTTAAATTCGCCCAGAAGCGCCTTCGTCACGCGCGATTCTTTCTGCACGCTGAAGCCAACTTTGATCGCGGAGTACCCGTCGTTCTCCGCCGTGATCCGGCGCAGGAGCACGTTATCGCCCGCGGCGATCACGGTCACCGGACGCATCCGACCCTTCGCGTCGTAAACGCTGGTCATGCCGATTTTCTGTCCTAGTAGGCCGATGCTCATGATCGTGGGTTTGCAAATGGTGAAAGCTGGGACCGCTAAATCTTGATCGTAATATCAACGCCCGCCGGCAGGTTCAGTTTCTTCAACTCGTCGACCGTTTTCGCGGTCGGCTCGATGATGTCGAGCAGGCGTTTGTGCGTGCGAATTTCAAATTGGTCCATCGACTTCTTGTCGACGTGCGGGGAACGGTTCACCGTGAATTTTTCGATCAACGTCGGCAGCGGGATCGGACCCGCGACGCGCGCGCCGGTGCGCTTCGCCGTCTCGACAATGTCGATCGCGGATTGATCGAGCATGCGATGGTCGAATGCCTTTAAGCGGATGCGGATGCGTTGGCCGTTCGTCATTTAGTTTCCTTCTGATCAAGAACGGCTGCCACGAGTTGCGCGGGCACCTGTTCGAAATGTGATGGCTCCATCGAGTAACTCGAACGGCCCTTTGAAAGTGAGCGAATCGCGGTGGCGTACCCGAACATCTCCGCGAGCGGAACTTCGGCCTGCACCATGGTGAGATTTCCCTTCACTTCGATGCTGCCGATCTTGCCGCGGCGGCGATTCAAATCGCCCATGATGTCGCCCTGATATTCTTCCGGCGTCGCGTTCTCGACCTTCATGATCGGCTCGAGCAGGATCGGCTTCGCTTTCTTGAAAGCGTCTTTCACCGCAAAAATCGCGGCGAGTTTGAACGCCATTTCGTTCGAATCGACGTCGTGATAGGAGCCGTCGACGATGTCGATGTTCGCGTCGATCACCTGATAACCGCCAACCACTCCGTTGAGCATGGCTTCTTCGATCCCCTTCTTGCAGGCGGGGATGTATTCCTTGGGAATATTGCCGCCGATAACTTTGTTCTCAACGGTAATGCCTTTGCCACGTTCGTTCGGCTGCACCTTCACGATGACATGGCCGTATTGACCGCGACCACCCGACTGTTTGATCAGTTTGCCCTCGCCATCAGCCGGGACGGTGATCGTCTCGCGATAAGCGATCTGCGGTTTGCCGGCGTTTGCGTCCACTTTGAACTCGCGCAGCATGCGGTCGCGAATGATTTCCAAATGGAGCTCGCCCATTCCCGCGATGATTGTCTGGCCGGTATCCTCGTGCGTGAAGACTTTGAAGGTGGGATCTTCCTCGGAGAGCCGTTGCAGCGCGACGCCCATCTTCTCCTGGTCCTGCTTCGTCTTCGGCTCGATCGCCATCGAGATAACCGGATCAGGGAACGACGGCGGCTCG
>JBEEHO010000275.1:0-15668 GCA_041167425.1 Verrucomicrobiota bacterium
CCTCCGAGTTACGGCACATCTGGGCCTCGTTAGGTGTAGCCGCGTAGTAAACTCCGTTCCCTTCGAAACGTTCGCAGCCTTCCACGCCGAGGCGGCGATACTCAGCGCCGGTGGCGATAAGCAGGCACTTGGCCACGACGGTCTCCCCACCTTCCAGTCCCAGAACAGAGTAGGCCTGGTCGAAGGTCAGGCTGAGGACGGATGAAGGAATCGAAACGCGCGCGCCGAACTTGTCGGCCTGGAGGACGGCGCGGTCGGCCAGTTCGCTGCCGGTAATGCCAGTGGGAGAGCCCAGGTAATTTTCGATCCGCATACTGCTGCCGGCCTGCCCACCAGGAGCGATGCTTTCCAGGACGACCGTGTTCAATCCTTCAGAGGCGCCGTAAACGGCCGCGGCCAGTCCCGCCGGACCCGAGCCGACGATGGCGAGATCGTAAACCGTCTTTTCCACCGGACGCCGGATGCCGATCTCCTCGGCCAGCTCGCGGTTCGAAGGATTGCGGAGAAGGAGCATGCGCGCGCAAGCAACAACAGGCGTATCGGCTTCGGTTACTCCGAATTGCTGAAGTAACTGAGCTACCGCGGGATCGCCTTCCAAGTCGAGCCAGGTGAAGAGGACGCGGTTCTTCGTCAGGAAATCTCGAATGCGAAAAGTGTCCTTCGAATAGCGGGAACCGATCACCCGCAGGCCGGTGAAGTCGCTCGACTCGCGGAGAAGCTGTCGCCGTGCGATAAAGGCCTGGAGAATGATATCGCTCAGGCGCGGGTCCTGATTCAAAATTTCGCGTAAAGCCGCGTGCGATATTTCATACGCTTCGCAATCGGTGCGCGCGACAGCGGAGACTACGGCGGGGTTACCCGTAAGATGGTTAACGTCGCCGGTGAAACTTCCCGGGCCGTGCACTGTGACGAGCCTCGGCTTATCCCCCGATTCATCCAGTATCTCGACTTCGCCGGACTTGACCACGAAGAACTTGAACTCACGATCGCCGCAGTGATAGAGGGTCTCGCCGGCGCGAAACTTCCTCGGCGCTGCGCCCGCATAACGCCCGAGCTGCGCGATCTGCTCTTCGCTCAGCTTCGGGAATGCGACTGCCTGCAAGCCCTGTTCCGCCATGAGAACCTTTCACTGCTCGCGGAACGGTTGGAAGTCAACTTCTGCTGGCACCCGGATCAGGCCCAGTGGAACAAGCCACCCTGCGAACAGGCCGTCCCGGAGACTTAGTTCTTACCGGGCTTCTTAACCGGAAGAGTTCCGGGTGACCAATGGTTATCATCGCCAGGCTCGCTTCTGGCGAATGCTTCGGCGAAGCCCACATTTTCCAGGTTGACCCAGATCGCCATGTCCGGAGCGGCTCTCACCGCCGGGAGAGCAGCGCGGAGCCGCGCACGGTCCCGCGCCCGAAAAGCAAAGTGACCGTAAACATTCTTTAAGTAAACCGAGTCGGGATATTGCCGCATTAAGTCTTCAAATCCAGCCGCCATGGTTTCCCATGAAACGGCGCTCTCACGAAAGATATTACTGTAAACGGAGCTGACCGCCCAGGCGATGCGCGCGTAGAGAATATCGCCTTCCGGACCTCCGCGCTTCTGTCGCTGTTCTTCCGCAAAACGTTCCCACGCTCCCCTGGTCCCCAGGAGATATTCGGCGGCCGAGAAATAAAAGGTGTAGTAGTCGCGCTCGCGGCCGATGGCTTCAGCAAATAGCCGGAAGTAATCGTCCTTCGACCAATGCTGATGCAAGGCCACTCGCTGCATTTTCACGTAGTAGTCCGGCGACGCTTTCGCCCAGGTGTTACCTTCGAGAATTTGCCGGGCAGTAGCCAATTCCTCGCGGGCATGTGCCCTGGTGGCCCTGGTGATCTTCCGCGCCGAGCCGCCGCTGCGCCACTTGTAGGCAAGATCGAGGTGCAAGCCAGCCTTGATCAGCAGCGCGGCGTTTGAGTTTGGGTAACGCGCCGTCCAGCGCGCGAGCCGCTGAGCGGTTGACGCATAGGTCTCATCAGAGCTGGTGTTCGTGACATGGAAGGCGTCGAAATAAGCGGGAAGGATCCAGGTGCCATCGGAGAAGCGTTCATGGCTCTGGTGCAATTCCTGGGAGAGCGTCTCCAGAGTATCGAACTCATCGCGCTCGAAATCCTGCCGCACCGCGGTCATGAAATGGTTGCGGTCCGTTTTCCCATCGAGGTGGAGTTTGGAGAGAATGGCTTCATCGAGCGGGAGGAGTTGATATTGCTCCGGCGAATCAAGGTCGACCATCGGGCCCGTGGGGCTCTGGTGCAGCAGGCCGGCGATGCGAACCGTGCGTCCAATCAATGGCGGAGCAGCCAGCATATCGAAAACGTTCATCGGTATCCAAACAGAAAGCACTTGCTGTGGAAAAGGAGCGCCAAAGCTAAAATAGCAGCCGTTGTGGGTGCGTGATTTCGAAACCGCCTTTATCGAATCTTCAAAGATCACATTTTCCCCGATCTTGCCAGCGACAGTGGCCGCGTCAGGGAGTTGCTGTTGTTGTTGACTCCGCAGATGCGGCGCGGCCACGGTGACAAGGACCGCGATGCCGAGATGAAGCCAGACGGAAAAGGCACGCCTCCTACCTCCTAACTCTGTTGCGACTGGCATTTCAAGCCGAGCGTACGCCGCTGGAGTTTGCCGTCCAGTCTTCTCTATGCGCGGATTGCGGGGGAATCGCTTAGGAACTTTGTTGCTCAACCAGACTTAGCCAATGCCCAGCGTCTCTGTTTCACCTAGCCTCACTATCATTCCGTCCGTCATTACCTTTTCTACTGGCAAGGCGAAAGAGATGGTCTCGTTAGCTTCACGATGGTTCGTCCAGAACAATTCGCCGTCGAAGGCCAGGGAGCGGCACTGGAACGGCACCCGCGCCAGGTCTTCTATGTGAGGCGTCTCCTGCCGCGGATCCAGCCGCGCGATCCGCCAATCGCCCTCCCCTTGTTCTGTTCCGCGCAACACGTAGATCAAGCCATCGACAAAGACATGGCCGCAGATCTCAGCCCCGATCGCGATCTCGCGAATAATATTTCCTTTTGCATCGAGCTTCAGAATCCTATGTTTATACCATTGGCTTAAGTAGAGGTGCTCTCCATCATAGCTAAGGTAAGAGCCAGTGAACTCTGGACAGGGAATCCGTTCGGTCTCTGAGAACCCCTTACCCGGGAGGTATCGACGAAGGTAGCGATCATCTTCCGCGCCTTCGCCTATGGTTAACCAAAGGTCTGCTCCAGTAGAGACCACGGACCAGGGAATTCCGGGCGCGTCGATCTCCTCGAAGACCGTCCAGCTCTTCACTTCGATCCCATAGATGCGGCGAAGATCGCGTGATCCCATCCAAAGCGCGTGATCGTGCCAGGTAAGGGCCTGAGGTGTTGGCGCGGGCGAAGCCAGTCGCTGCCTTTCCGTTATTGTGGGCAAAATCCGGGCGCTCATTAGTTCACGGTGATTCTACGATAACCGTTTGCACTTGGAATAATCATCGCACGACGGACACAAAGGTCACGACGGAACAGGTGATACGTCAACGACCCACCCGTCAACTGCTTGTCTCGAAACACCACTGCGTATTCCGCGAACCCATGGCCAGGCTCCTCGCTCTCGCTTTTCCTCGGGGGCGCGGAGAAACTGAAGGAGTTTAACTTGGAGCTTCCCTCGCCCCAGCAGACCTGCTACGCCACTTGTCATGGCTAACCTGATCACCGAAGTCACCAGTGAGTCCGTCTTTGGCAGAATCGGCAAGTCGTTTGTCGGAATGCTTGTCGGTTTTGTGCTTGTCGTCGGCTCGATCGTGCTTCTTTTCTGGAATGAAGGACGAGCGGTCGCGACCGCGAAAAGCTTGCGCGAAGGCGCGGCTACCGTGGTCGATGTGCCGAGCGATAACGTCAACGCGGCTAATGAGTCGAAGCTCGTTCATGTGACGGGCGACACGACCGCGGGCAAAGCGCTCGAAGACCCGCTCTTCAATATTTCCGAAAGCGCCATTCGGTTGCGCCGCAACATTCAGGTTTACGAATGGAAGGAAAAGAAGGAATCCAAGACGCGCGACAAACTTGGCGGCGGCAAGGAAACGACCACGAACTACAGCTACGAGAAAGTCTGGTCGCCGGACCTTATCAAATCGAGCTCGTTTAAAAGCGCGGAGGACCATCGCAATCCGGAAAAGCTGGAAGTCCCGAAGAAGGAATTCGTGGCCAAGGATGCGAAGCTCGGGCAATTCGCCCTCACCCCGGAAATCATTGGCAAGATCCCGGGCGACGACGCCGTGGCCGCGACTGAGGATCAACTTTCCAAAGTCTCCGAAGATCTTCAGTCGAAACTCAAGGTCGAGAGCGAGCGGTTTTATTTGGGCGAGGATCCAGCCAGGCCGGAGATCGGCGATGAGAAGATTTCGTTTACCGTGTTGCGAACCGGCACGGTCAGCGTGGTCGCCGCGCAAACCAAACATGGCTTCGCGCCTTACCTGACAACGAACGGGCGTGAGATCGAGCTGGTGGAATCAGGCAGCATGTCCGCGCCGCAAATGTTCGCGCACGCCCAGGCCGCTAATCGCATCATGACCTGGATCCTGCGCGGAGTCGGTTTTGTGGCCATGTTCATCGGCGGACTGCTCGCGCTGGGTCCGATTTCCGCATTCGCACATATCCTTCCGTTTCTGGGTTCGCTGATGGAAATCGGTTTTGCCATCGTGGCATTTTTCGGCGCTGCGATTGTCTCGATGCTGGTGATAGCCGTGGCCTGGATCGTTTATCGGCCGCTGCTGGGAGGGATTCTTATCGTGGCTGCGATCGGTTGCATCGCCCTGCTCAAACGGCTGCACTCAAAGCGAACTCCAGTGGCCGCGCCCGCGTCGCCCTGATCGGCGGCCGCCTGAGATTATGGATTATTTCATTCGCCCGCTCACGACCGCGGATGAACCGATTCTGTGGGAGATGTTGTACCAGGCATTGCGGACGTCCGAGGGTGCGCCCTTTCCCGACATCGTGCGGCAGCCGGAATATGCGCGCCATGTTGAAGGTTGGGGCCGCGCTGGCGACACCGGCTTTGTCGCCTTTGATGCCGAGCAAAAGGAAGAGCTGCTCGGTGCTGTCTGGTTACGTTTTCCGATGGGCGAAAACAAGGAAGGTGAAGGAGTGGCGCCGGAACTTGCTTTCGCCGTCAAATCCGGACAGCGGAAACGGGGCATCGGAGCCGCGCTGCTCACGCAATTGGTTAAAACGAACCCGCAACATTCCGCCGTCACGATCAGCGCGCGGGCGAATAATCCGGCCGTGCGTCTTTACGAGCGATTCGGATTCAAGATCATGGACGAAAGTTCCGGCGCGCTCACAATGCGGCGCGACATTTGAAGAGCTGCTCTCGCCTTTCGTCTCCGCGATAGAACAAACTCAATCGCTTACTCTGTCCTACCTATCTTCGCCGCGCGTGGCCGAGAGGAAAGACGCTACTTTTTCGCCTTTTTCGTCGCTTCCTTCTTGGCGAGCGCGAGACGCTCGGTCTTTTTGCGGCGCGCAGCGCGTTTTTTTACGTTGTCTCTGCCTTGGCTGTTTCCCATAAGACCTGCAACCTCACCTTTCCGCGGCCGGTTCCAAGTGATTTCGCTAAATCTCTGTGTAATTTGCCGATGTTAGCAGTCAAAAATCACTTGTTATGAAAGACGACAAAGACAACATCCAACTCAGCGCGGTAGAAGATCACGATGGGATACTGACCATTCGTGGCGGCGGCGCGCGCAGGGATTGGAACGGCATTCACTATAAGCAGGGCATGTCCGCCAAGAATGTCGGCACCACGAAACTTTCAGCCAACATCGCTACGATACCTCCGGGTGGCGTCGCGTATGCCCATATCCACGTCGGCTTCGAGCTGATCCTTTATATTCTCGAAGGAAAAGTCCGCCACGAGTTCGGACCCGGACTGAAGAAAGTGCTGGAGAACCAGGCCCGCGATTTCATTTACATCAAACCTGGGGTCCCTCACGAAGTCTTCAACATGAGCGACACCGAACCGGTCATAGCCTTTGTCGCCCGCTCCTCCGCCGAGGAGTGGGACAACATCATTCCCTACGATCGCAACCAGCCGGGCTAGGAATTCCTGCCCGCGCCTTCCGTCCTCCGCGTCTTTTACTTTCCGGAGATTAACTGATCAACCGATCGGTGATGAAGAATGCCGCGATGTAGCACGCGAAGATGACCGCGCCGCCGCCGATGCCCGCGCCGACCGCACCCAGCCACGAACCACGGCGAAGAGTGCGCGCGAGCAACGCGAAACCGGCGGCGATGCCGGACTCCCCAACGATAATGTACCACGGCGTGAAAGAGAACATCCGGCAGCCGCTGTATTGCCACCAATGGATCTTGCGCGCCATCTCTTCGTAGAACGGAATGTTAACCGCCCCGAGCAACGCGACCAATAACAGTCCAATGCGCCCGAAGCGTTCCGCCAGACGCAGGCCAATGTAACCGAACTGGACCGCGACTACTTCCCAGGCGAGCGGCATCCAGAGCGGCGAACACCAGATCATCGGTCCGCCACCGACGGAGTAATCGAGCGTGCGCGTGTAATGCACCAGCCACGCATCCGCCGGCAGCTCGGTGATTCCCACGGCCAATCCGAAAAACAAAAGCCGTGCAAGAAGCAGGTCGCGCCGGACGAAGGCGAAACCGATCAGCAAACCGTTATCCAGCAAATTGAGCGCGGCACCCGTGCGCCAGTCCGACCACGGCGCGAACGTCAACAGTGAAACAGAAACGACATTGAGGACAATGGTCGCAAGCACGATGCGCAAACGATCGCGTGCGAGGGTGAGATCGGGGACGCTTTCCGCCATCAGGTTATTCGTCTGGCATCTGGCGCATCGAGCGTTTCTATTTTCTTAATCCTCTATGGACCAGGCGGCCCGCGGCGGACGGATGACTGGATGAGATTGAGCGGAACGCCGGCAGCTTGGAGAAGGGCATTACCATTCGTGGGATTCCGCCACATGACCTCGCGACTGATTCGCTGGAGCGCGTTGTTGCGCGCGGTTTCATCGGCGATGTTTTGGGCCCAGTTAACGGCATTCTGCGGATCGGTCGACGCCATGGACGAGGCGAGCGCGGCGACGGCAGCGTCATGGGTTGCGCCGGGTGGAAGCGCGCTGATCCAGTTCGCAGCCGCGGTCGGATCTTCCCGAGTCCACTGCCGCATGACCTGCGAAATGGAACGCGCTTGCGCTTCCGGATCGCTCAGCGAGAGCGACCAGTTCGCCGCAGCGATCGGGTCCTGCCCGGCCCATGTCCGCACCACCTGGCCGACGGGCGAACGCCAGCCGCCGGCCGTATTATCCTGCGAGGCTTGCAATGCGGCGGCCTGAGGATCGTTCGCCGCCCACTGCCGATAAATCACGCCGCTCAGCGGTTCGTTCCCGGGATAATCGCCGAGCGTCGCGGCAAGCCGAAGCGCGCCGGCGGGATCCGTGTCCGCCATGAAGCTCAGCACTCCACGCAAAGCCATATAACGAAGGTCCGCAGTCGGCAGCGACTTCGCGCGATCCAGCGCCGCCTGCACATCACTTGCGGCCGCCTGTTGGAAAACATCGTCGGCCACATATTCGTATCCGCGATTCGACGCGGCGAACTGCAACGCCCCATCGGGATCGCTTTGCGTCCAGCGCGAAACGAGCAGGCGCGACGCGAGTTCGCGATCGTTGTTGCCGGGCATCCGCCGAATTCGCTTCAACGCATCGGCATACTCCGAGGGTTGCAGGCCGTTAATGAATGTTTCGAGATCGCCCGTGCGTTGCCGCGAATCGCGTTCCGCGAGAATCGCATCCAGGGACTTCTTCGAACTCGCCCTGGATGTCGACGACGATGACTTCTGAGAGCTCGCAAAGGTATTCTGAGGCGCCTCGGCTATCGGCGACACGGAAGCAGACGGACGCGCATTCGCCATCTCCGCCTCTTTCCGCGAAGGTTCAGTTTGTGGTGCGAAAAACCCGTGACCAACCACCGCGCCGGCTATGAAAGCCGCCGCCATAATCAGGACGTGGGTGGAAGTAATGCGCGCAGTCATCGTCCAAATCTTGCGCTAACGGAATGAGTTTCGCGATCCTAAAGTAATGCCCTCCTCTATTTTTCAGCGGCTCAGCAACGCCCGCGCTTCCACCCAGGCCTGCCTGGTCGTGAGCTCCACGACTTTCCTTGCCACTTCTTCCGTGTTCATTTTTCCTCCGTGATTAGATCGACTGTTGCTTGTTGAAAAATTGCTCCAATTTGTCGAGGGCGCTGTTCCATCCTCCGGTGTGACCCTCGCGCGACTGTTCGTTAGGCAGGAGTTCGTGCCGTAAACGAAGCTCGGTTCCACCTTCACAATCGGCGAGTTCCACCGTGACGACGCTCGTGTGGTTTTCCCAAGCCTCGTCATCGTCCCATTGCCAGGTAAAGACGATCTTCTTGTCTGGTTCCAGTTCGCGGTATTCACCCAGGCACGTCATCTTTTCCCCCTCCGGGTTGCTCAAGTCCCAGCGAAACTTCCCGCCCGGCCGGGGGTCCGCCACGAGTTCGCGCGTGCGGACTTTTTCCGGACCGAACCATTGCTTCAATTGCACGGGATCGGTCCACGCGGCGTAAACGCGGTCGCGCGGCGCCCTGATCACTCGTTTAATTTCGAGCGACAGTTTATCTGATGCTTTCGTGGTCATGAGTCTCCTTTCGGCCTTCCTTCGAGAAATTGCTTCAGCTCCGAACCGATAATCTGCGTCCAACCGGCTTCGAAATTCTTGCGGGCATACGCCGGAGTTTTGGGAAAGGTTTCCATTCCTTCGTGAGTCAGCTTCAAGCGCGTTTTGGCGCCATCGGCGAACAACTCGAAAGTGACCAAAGAATCGCCTTCATATCCTTTGTATCGCCAGGTGTAAGCGATCTTCTTTTGCGGAATCACCGCGGTGACCCGGCAAAGATGGTGATGGGTCGTCCCTTCGTGCTCGACGACAAACTCAAATTCAAAGCCGACCTCGGGCTTGAATTCCTTCAGCTCAAAATACCATTCCCGCATTTCCTCCACCTCGGTGAGTGCCTTCCAAACTCGCGCGACCGGCGCGTTAAAGGTCCGCTCGATGACAATCGCTTCTGCCAACTGTTTATTCATGGTCATATTTTTTCCCTTGCCGTTTAAGCCGCGTATTCGTCGTGGCGGCGGAGCCAATCCATCGTCGAATCGGGATTCTCTCCGCGCCCTTTCGGCGCCAGATCGAGAAAATTGTAGGTGCCAATCAAAAGGTCGAGGCCGCGGGCGTAGGTCGAATAGGTGTGAAAGACGTCACTGTTTTGGTCTCGATAAAAAACGCTCAGGCCCGGAAGTTCATCCATCATGAATTCTCCCGGCCTGTAATTGTAGTAAGCTTCGTTCTTCTTCTCCTCTGCCGGCGTGAAGGAGACGTGGTAGTCGAAGTTAAAGTCGCTGCTGTGGGATGAAATCCATTTGAACTGCCACCCCATCCGCTTCCGGTAGGATTCGATCTCGGAGAGCGGCGCGCGTGAAACCGCGAGGAACGTCACATCCCGATGCGGCAGGTGCCGGTTGGCGCCATCGAAATGGTCCGCCAGAAAAGAGCAGCTCTTGCAGCCTTCCTCCCAACCCGGACCGAGCATGAAATGATAGACGATCAGCTGGCTGCGCCCGTCGAAGAGATCGGCCAGGGTTTCCTTGCCGCGTGGTCCATCGAAAAAGTATTCTTTTTCGACTTTGACCCAGGGCAATTCACGGCGATGCCTGCTCAGTTCGTCGCGCAACTTTGTGAATTCCTTTTCACGCGTCAGCAAATCCTTCCGCGCAACAGTCCACTCGGCTTCAGATACGATTCCCGGGTTCTTCATTTGCTCGATCTCCACTTCCATTTCTTGCAGGTTCATTTTTTCTTCCTTGGATTTTGTTTGTTTTGCTTTCTCTCAATAATTTGTTCAGCCCGAATGCGGCTAGTCCCCCACTCGAGACTACGCTGGCGGCGACAAGCGCCATGTTGCTCAGGCAAGCCGGACACATTGGATTATGGCTTTTCTTTCCTGGCGGCATCGCCGGTCTTTTCCAGGTACTCGGCCAGCCGATCGAGCGAGCCTTCCCAAAACTTGCGATACTGCTCGACCCATTGCGCGGCCTGCTGGAGTGGTTTCGCGTCCAATCGCATCTCGTGCACGCGGCCGTAGCGCCGCCGCCGGAGCAATCCGGCCTTTTCCAGCACACGCAAATGTTTCGAGATGGCCGGTAGGGACATCGCATGCGGACGGGCCAGGCGCGTGACGCGTTCATCGCCCCGGGCGAGATGCGCGAGGATCTGCCGCCGGGTGGGATCCGCCAGCGCCGCGAAGATGCTGTTCAATCTTTTCGAGGAATGTTTAACCATCTGGTTAACTATTACTCGCAAAGAAATAATTGCGCAAACAATATTTTCGCCGGCCCGCGGCGTCTCGAAACAAGACGGCGGGAATGGCCCTCCACCCTGTTTCTTGTTAGCTTTGATTCCACCGGCATTGCGGCGCGGGCGACGGAACGCTAGCTTCAGCTGGCCCGCGCAACTTTGATCCGTTCCCATGACCATTCGAATCCTCGTCACCGGCGGCACCTTCGATAAGGAATACAATGAACGCACCGGCCAGCTCTTTTTTAAGGACACCCATATCGTGGAGATGCTCCGTCTGGGACGATCGCGGGTCGAGGTCACCATCCGCACGGTGATGATGATCGACAGCCTGGAAATGACTGACTCCGACCGCGCCGTCATCGTGCAGAACTGCCTTCAGTCCCAGGAAGATCGCATCGTCATTACCCACGGCACCGATACGATGACCGAGACCGCCGCCGCGGTGGCGCGCGCCGTCTCCGGGAAAACTGTCGTGCTCACCGGCGCGATGATCCCCTACGCCTTCGGCAGCTCCGACGGCCTCTTCAATCTCGGAAGCGCCTTGTCATTTGTGCAAGTGCTGCCGCCCGGTGTTTACCTGGCCATGAATGGCAAATGCTTTCCGTGGGATCGCGTCCGGAAAAATCGCGAGCGCGGCGAGTTCGAAGAGATTCCGTCAGAGTAGAACTCCCGACCTCTGACTTCTTTTTTATCGCGCACCGCGTGCCATCTCTGACTTCTCACTTCCGATTTCCAACCTTGGGCCACAGGATCACCGCATGAAGCATTTTTTTCTCGCCTGCCTTTTCCCGGCGCTGTTATCAGCTCAGAGCATGCAGCTGACCGAGCAGCTTGGTAAGACTGTCCTCTACGGCGACATCGCGGTTTCTGCTGATGGCACACACGTCGCCTGGGTGCAGTCAACCGCGGGGACCGTCTCCAAGCAGACCTATATCCGCACAACATCGGAGGGCGGGTCGCCCGTGCCGGTTAACCTCGAAAGCGCGGGCGAAAGGGCCGATGCCAGTCCCGCCTGGTCGCCCGATTCCAAGACGCTCGCCCTGTTTGCGAATGCCGGCGAGAAAGAGCAGCAGCAACTTTGGATCGTGAACGCGGACGGTTCCAACCCGCGGCAACTTACTCACCTCGCGGGATACGCGGCGCGCCCGCGCTGGTCGCATGACGGAAAACAAATCGCGTTTCTCTACATCGAGGGCGCCGGCGGGGGCGGTCCGTTGATGGCCGCGCCCAGTGCGACCGGTGTGGTCGACACCGCTATTCATAATCAGCGGATCGCAGTCCTCGACATGGCCACTCGCGACCTTCGCCAACTTTCGCCCCCGGATCTTCATATCTACGATTACGATTGGTCGCCGGACGACCGGATGTTTGTCGCCACCGCGGCACCGGGCCCGGGCGACAACAATTGGTGGATCGCGCAGATCCACACCATCGACATCGCGAAGGGCAGCGCTGCCTCCATCTATAAGCCCTCACTTCAGGTCGCTGTTCCGCGCTGGTCGCCCGATGGAAAGTCCGTCGCCTTTATTGAAGGCTTGATGAGCGACGAAGGGCAGCATGGCGGCGACCTGTTTACTATCTCGGCCACCGGCCACGACCTGCAAAATCGCACCCCTGGTCGCAAAAGCTCGATCAGCTCACTCTTCTGGGTGGCGCCGGATCGCATCCTTTGCACCGAATCAATCGGCGGCGGCAGCGCTATCTCTGAACTAACGCTGACCAACAATTCAGCGCGAACAATCTGGAAAGGCGCGGAAGGTCTTCACGCCTTCGGTAATTTTCCTAACTTCGCCGTTTCCAGCGACGGCAAATTTGCGGCCGCCGAACGGAGCAGCTACGAAACTCCGCCCGAGATCTGGGCCGGAGCGATCGGCCAATGGCGCAAGCTTACCGCCAACAACGCCGCGCTCACTTCAACGTGGGGCAAGGCCGAGAATCTCGAATGGACTAACGACAGCTTCAATATCCAGGGCTGGCTTCTACCGCCCGCGAAAGTAGAGCCAGGGAAGAAGTATCCGATGGTCGTCCTGATCCACGGCGGACCTTCCAGCGCCACGACGCCGGATTGGCCGGCAGGTTTCGGAATGTCGAGAGCTATCGTCGCCGCTTTGTCGTCGCGCGGTTATTATGTCCTTCTGCCAAATCCTCGCGGCAGCTACGGCCAGGGTGAAGATTTTACCCGCGCCAACGCGAAGGATCTGGGCGGCGGCGATCTTCGGGACGTTCTCGCCGGTCTTGATGCTGCCATCGCAAAATATCCGATCGACCCTGCGCGTCTCGGGGTCACTGGCTGGAGTTATGGCGGGTTTATGACGATGTGGACAGTCACGCAGACCAACCGTTTCCGTGGCGCCGTCGCCGGCGCCGGCATCGCCAATTGGCAAAGTTACTATGGCCAGAATCTGATCGACCAATGGATGATTCCCTTCTTCGGTGCATCGGTCTACGACGATCCCGGCGCGTACGAAAAGAGCTCGCCCATCCATTTCATCAAGAAGGTGAAGACACCTACCCTGGTTATTGTCGGCGAACACGACGCCGAGTGTCCCGCCCCGCAGTCGTATGAATTTTGGCATGCCTTACGGACGCTAGGTGTGCCGACCCAGCTCATCATTTATCCCGGCGAAGGCCACCTGTTCGTCAAGCCCGAGAACCAGGCTGGTCGTCTGGATCAAACCGTCGCCTGGTTCGACAAATATCTGCAGTAACCTCGCCCGCTCGCTCACCCTTCGGGCTTCGGTTATGTCGCTCGGCTCCCGCCGGCTCCATTCTACTTACTTCGTCCCGGCCCAGCCTGAGCTCAGTAGCTCCCGCGTTTCTTCCACGCCGGTATTCCAGATACTGATCATCTCCTCGTCATCGCGCTGATAGCGCCCGCCATAGTTTCCGTCCCTCAAATAAGCGCGAAGAGATTTGGGATCGAGCTGGCGAATCACCTCCAGCTCGCTCATCGGTTTTTGTTCGGACGGCAACTCGATGTTCGCCAGCCGCGTCCACGGAAAATTCTCCATCCATGACGCATGCGAAGCGACCGGATCGATGGCCAGCACCTGCGCCCAAACCTTTGGCGCATTCCACCAGTTGTGAAACTTGATCCGCACATCCGGATGCTCTCCGCTCCATTCGCCGATCAATCCTTGCGCGGGCGCGTTGCCGCCATGGCCGTTCACGATCAGGATGCGTTTGAAGCCCTGCTCCGCCATCGCGTCAAGAATGTCGCGCAAGATCGAGAAGTAGGTTTGCGCCCGCAGCGTGATAGTTCCCGGAAATGCGCGGAAGTACGGCGTGATGCCATAAGCCAGCACCGGAAACACCGGCACGCCGAGCGGCTCTGCCGCTTCGATGGCGAGTCGTTCCGCCAGAATACTATCCACACTCAAACTGAGATATGCATGCTGCTCCGTGCTTCCGAGCGGCAACACACAGCGATCGTCGCGAGTGAGGAATTCCTCGACCATCATCCAATTCATTTCGGAAATTCGCATCGCTCAAATCTTTCCCGGAGTCTCTCTTTGGCCCACCGGTTCCATTCTACTTTTTCCAGCCGTCCTGTTCGTCAGTGACCTTCTCCATCCAGTCGGCGCTCTTGCCGTCGAGCTGTTCCAGAATGGCGATGTGCGTCATGGCCGTGGTCGGTGCTGCGCCGTGCCAATGCTTTTCCCCGGGCGGGAACCAGACCACATCACCCGGCCGAATCTCCTCGATCGGGCCGTCCCAACGCTGGGCGCGGCCGCAGCCGGCGGTCACGATCAGGGTCTGGCCTAACGGATGAGTGTGCCATGCGGTTCGCGCGCCAGGCTCAAATGTTACGCTGGCGCCGAGCGCTCGTGCTGGATCTTTCGCCTCGAACAGCGGGTCAATCCGGACCGTGCCGGTAAAATACGCATCCGGTCCTTTGCCGGAAGGTTGTGAGCCAGATCTTTTTATCTCCATCTTCTGAACGTCGTTGTTTCGAGTTCCACGGCAACCGCCGCGTTACCCTGCGCTACTCTCCCCGCTTTCCGGTATTCGGTTTCCACAATTCTTAGAGCTGAGTGACACCTTCTAATCTCCATTTTCTCAACTCCCTTACTTTGATCGCAGAGAACCTTTACTTCGACGACGCCTTCCAATCGTCCGCCGCTTCCAGCACGCTGCGCGGACCAGCGCCGTTCAACCACGCGAGCGCATCTTTGTTGCCGCGCAAATACCCATCCCAAAACGCCGTCGAGAGCGCCAGGATCGCGCGATGATGATTCGGATTGCGCGGCGCGCGATCGCCGGGCAGCGCGCGATCGGTAAACGCCGAGTGCTCAGCCTTGTCGAGCACCACTTCATATTTCGGCGCCCCGTGCATCGCGGGATAAACCGCCAGCCGCGACTTCACGTCGGCGTGCCCGATGGGTGCGTTGTCCTGCGTGCCCGTCATGAGCAGCCAGGGAATTTTCACGCCGCCGAATGCTCGTTCCGCGCTCGTCGATGCCGGAGTGCTCGGACTGAAGATGACCGCGGCGCGAATGCGAGTATCTGTTAGCGTCGTCCCGCTCGCCGGGAAAGTCTCACCGCTCACCGCCTCGGTCGTAACTCCGCCGAAAGAATGGCCCGACATGCCGATCTTCTTCAGGTCCATTCGCCCCGCCAGCGCGCCGCTCTTGTTCCAAGCGTCGAGTTGATCGATCACGGCCGTTACGTCCTTCACTCGCAATAGAAAATTCTCCAGCGACGCCGCCTCGCGTAACGCCGCCATCCGCTGCTCCGGCGCTGCCCCCTTCCAGACCGCATCATCGCTCCCCGGATGTTGCACAAAAACCGCCACATAGCCGCGCGCCGCCCAATGCTCGCCGAGAAATTTGCTGCCCGCGCGCGATCCGCCCAGCCCGTGACTGAAGAGCACCACCGGCTCCGGCTTCTCGTTAGCCGGCAGATAAATCCGCACCGGAATATCGCGGTTCCGCGCCGCGTCATGCACCGTCAAATCGCGCGCCTGCGCCCGCAATCCCGGCTCGACTGCTAACGGATCGTAACTGCTCGCCCGCGCGCCATCCACGCCAGCGAACGCGAGCAGAACAAAAACGAGAACGTCTCTCAACAGCGGTGCTTGCGCTTTCATGAATGTTAAATGCGAAAGCAAAGCATTAGTTCCAAGTTATTTTTGTCTTACGCTACCGCTAGTCACGAGGCCGGCGTAGACCTTCCGATTGCTAACTCGTCATCACGGGCGAGTAGCTTCCCGCGCGCATTCCCAAAACTTCTCCGCCGCGGGACTAAGTCGCCCTTTCCG